>CAMKRB010000504.1 GCA_946415045.1 uncultured Myxococcales bacterium | reverse complement strand
CTGATAAGCCGTGATGAAGTATATCAGATGATTTTTGAGGGTGATACCCGACAGCCGCTTAGCGTATCGTTCCGTCTGATGGCGCCTTTTATTTTGGAAAAGCCGACCTATCTTGGTTACGATGCGAGAACGGCCGTTCGAAAGTTTTTTGATGCCCCGGATGGATCATCATTCTGGAAGCTCCCGATTAACAAATCCGTGCAGGAAGTCTATTGGCCGCTGGTGGATATGATACTAAAGGTCGAACTCAAGCGCAGTGAGCAGAGCACGATATTTAGTCAATATATCCCCAAAATTCCGGCGGTTAGAGGGACGCAGGTGCTGGTCGATTTGTTGATTGCGCTGAATGGCGCACGTTTGGATCGCGATGCGTATTACGGGTTGTCGGGGAACGAGTCGAAATCCTATTGTCTTTCGTGTTTGCTGCATGTTTCAGAACCTGCACCAGGTGAGGATGTTGAAACACTGAGAGAATGTTTGAAGGATCATTCTGTTTCGGATGAACGACTCATCGAAGTGGCAATGTTCAACGATCACTGGATTCCCATCATCGAAGCGTATTTGGGATGGAAGGGGCTTGCAAAGGGCATCTATTACTTCGCGGCCCACATGGACGAAGACCTCAGTGAACGCCAACAGTCCATCATTGCTCGCTATACGCCGATTCCCATAGAAGATCTCAACCATGGTGCCATGGATATCCGATGGTTCAGGGAAGCCTATGATTTGCTTGGTGAAGACCATTTCAATCTTTTGTATCAATCGGCAAAATACCTGGCAGCCAGCAATAAACATACGCGAGCCAGAAAATATGCCGATGCCATGAATGGCAAATTCGATATCAAAGAGACCGAACGGGAAATCAAAGACAAACGCAACAAAGATCTGTTGATGGCTTATGGTCTGATTCCCCTGAAAGATCAGGATGATATTGCGCATCGATACGCGTTTATTCAGGATTTTCGCAAAGAATCGAAATCGTTTGGCGGTCAGCGTCAGGCTAGTGAAGCCATTGCGGCAGATATGGCGATCAAAAATTTGGCGAGCAATGCTGGGGTTGAGGATGTGACGCGGTTTATCATGCGGATGGAAGCGCAGATCACCGATTCGCTCGACAAATTCTTTAGCTGGACGGCGCTTGGGGATGATATCGAACTGCGGATCGCACAGTCGGATGAAGATTATTCTTTAAGCATAGAATGTCAAAAATCCGGAAAGCCGCTCAAATCGGTGCCGTCGAAATACAAAAAAGATCCGACCGTGATATCATTCCGGGAAGCGCTCAAATCCTTGCGGGAGCAGTTTTCGCGCACCAAACGCATGTGCGAAGAATTCATGGAAAACGGCACGGAACTGACGATCGACGAGCTCCAGGTGCTGCTTGGCAATCGCATCGCCGGCCCCGTTTTATCAAAAATCGTCTATTTGCTTGGCGATAAATCGATCCATTACTTTGAGCATGCTTTCGACAATCCGCAAGGGATCAAGTTTAGACTGAGTGCTGATGCCAAATTGCGCATTGCGCATCCCTACGATCTGTACAAAAACGGCGACTGGGCATTTTACCAGAAGTATATCTTCGATCACCAAATCAAACAGCCGTTCAGGCAGGTTTTCCGCGAGCTTTATCTGCTTACCGATGAAGAACGCGAGATGATTTATTCGTTGCGGTTTGCGGGCAACCAGATCAAGACGCGACAAACTGTTGGCTGTCTCAAAGGTCGCCGATGGGGGGCGAGTTATGAAGATGGACTGCAAAAAATCTATTACCGCGAGAATATCATTGCGACGATTTATGCAGAAGCAGACTGGTTTTCTCCGAGCGATATCGAGCCGCCGACGCTCGAGTATGTCGTCTTTTTCGATCGCGAAACGCATGAAGAATTGGAGCTGCAGGAAGTTCCGCCGATTATATTTTCGGAGGTGATGCGCGATGTCGATATGGCCGTGAGCGTGGCGCATGCAGGCGATGTCGATCCCGAAACCAGCCATTCGACGATAGAAATGCGCAAAATCATTGCCGAATACAATGTTCAGCTGTTTGGACTCAAAAACGTCTCTTTCGATGCACGGCATGCGCGGATTAAGGGCAAACGTGCGTCGTACACGATTCACCTGGGATCCGGGACGATTTTTGAGATTGGCGGATCGCATATCGCGGTTTTGCCGGTGCATTCACAGCACAAGGGCCGGTTGTTTTTGCCATTTATCGACGAAGACCCCAAAACCGCCGAAATCATGAGCAAAATCCTGTTGTTCGCCAACGATATGAAGATCAAGGATCCATATATTTTGCGGCAATTATGAGGTATCGGCAATTGGGAATCGGCAACGAAATTATGAAAAACCAGACGCGTTATTCCCCATAAATATATCAGCAATAATCAAATATACGTCCGCAGGCCGTCATGATGAGCTAATGGCTTACCCGCCAACAGGACGTTGGCGGGGCCCGAGATGAGCACCGTCCGGTGAACGGTGCGAATCGAGAGGCCAGTGAGC
>CAMKRB010000503.1 GCA_946415045.1 uncultured Myxococcales bacterium | reverse complement strand
AATAATAGTGCTTGTGATAAATGAAAGCCGCATAACACAAGGCCGCGATGAATGCGCCAAAAGTAATGGCAAATGCGGTGAGTGCGGCAGCAAAAAAGCCGGGTTTCATCAGGGCTTCGGCGAGCAATTTGAGCAACAGCGTGAGAATGAGCGAGGTCGCGAGCGCGATGGCCGGGGCGGCACTAAAGGCCATTGAGGCACTCTGGGCCGCAGAACGGCCGGTCGCTGCGTTGTTTCCCGTATAAACCAGAATCGCTGCCGAAACGACCGCACAAATGCTCAGCCCAAACGGCCAGATGAATACGCAGGATGCAAATCTGAGATAGTCGGCGGCATCACATGAAACACCATGAAATATGGGGAGATGCGGAAGCCAGAAAAAAAATACAGGCACCGTTGTGAGAAGAATTGTTTTGAAAACCCGCCCGATTTGAAAGACAAACATCGACAGCGGCGGAATGGGGAATGGGGCGAGATTGCGTGTTTCCTGACTGCGGAACAGAACATCCATCATAATGAAAGACAGAAATGCGGCTGCAATGGCGGTTCCCCAGAAAGCAATTTCGAGATGGCTTCCGCCCGGATGGTCGGTTGTGATTGCTGTGTCCGGCGCAATCAGCAACAGCGAGAGCGCGGCGATGACCGGAATTATCAAGAGACAGCCAAGTTTTTGGCGCAGCGGGGTTTTGCGGGAGGCCAGTGCGGCCGTCATTTGCCGTGCACTAATCATGATGCGGCATCCTTATGGGACGTTCCGTTTTGTACAACACGCCGGGGTGTTGGAGCGGCGCGTTTCCCGTGTTCTCATCCTGATAGACATAGGCCGGGCGGGGACCGGATTTCTGACCAAGGACGCTCTCGATTTCTCGCTCGATTGACAGAATGCGGTATCCCGCGAGACGTGCCATTTGAGGGTCCGGGTTTTGCTTGAGAAAAATGGAATAGTTTTGATGCGCAACTTCATATTGCCCTGCTTTATAGGCAGCCTCGGCGCGCTCGAAATACTGGATGGGCGGAATGGCTTTGTTTTCACACGCATTCATCCCCAAAAACAGGACGCAAACAAGCAGCAATTTCATCGACGGTTCAAAACACATGGCTACCTCACAAACAAAGGCGCACTCTTATAAATGACCGGCTGGCAATTGGCAATTGTTGTGTGAAGAATCCCCGAATTGTCACCGTGCGCCAAAAATAATCTGAATAAATAATTGCACATGGGGTGAGAATGATGTAGGTGTATGTGGTGTAGGGGGTTACCTTTTTTCGGCCAGAAGTGTAACCAACAGATCAGAATCGACCGAAGGATGGACAGCGAAGCCCGAGATGAGAGACGACAGCGGAATGAGCAGCATAGAGAAGACATTGGCTGAGCGAACAGGCATCGAGCAGCAGCAGGGATCCGGCGAAATGCGGAGCGAGTTGTTGTCGGCGTATGAGCGAGGCGAGCGGGATTTTAGCAAGCGCAATTTGGTCGGAATCGATCTGAGCAACTGCGATTTGTCGGGATCTGATTTCAGCGGTTGTCTGTTGTCTGGTGCGAAGTTTGGGGGATCGAATCTTCGGAAAGTGAATTTATCCCGGGCGGATTTAACGGAGGCGAATTTATCGCGTGCGGATCTGACAGATAGTGATTTGAGCTGGTGTAAGCTTTCGCACGCCGAGATGGTGGGAGCGCATATGAATCATGTGCATGCGAGAGGTGCGAATTTCTCGAATGTATTGATGATTCGTGCACGATTGAATGATGCGGATTGTCTTGGAGCGAATTTTTCGGGGGTGAATGCGACTGCGGCGCAGCTGGATTCAGCGAATCTGGAGTGTGCGGTGTTGACACGGGCAGTCATGATGAATGCGAGTTTGTGCGGTGCAAACTGTTCGTGGGCCAACCTTTCGGATACGCGGCTGAACTGGGCCAATATGTCGTGGTGTCTGCTTGAGGCAACCGATCTTGAATTTGCGAATCTGACCGGTGTGAATCTTCGCGCAGCCAATCTGAGTTTTGCCAATCTTCGCGATGCCATTCTGACGGGTGCAGATTTGTATTTCGCCAATCTTTCTGGGGCGTATCTGGATGCAGAACACGTTCAGGCTGCACGGATTTCATCTGCCAGACTGACGAGCCAGACGTTTACCCGTTCCGGATGGAGCCGTGAGCTGTTGCGCGAATGGCAGCAGAAAGGCGCAGTAATCCTCGATTTCTCTGCACTTTCCCACGATGTGCAGGATTTCATCCGGGAGGGTGAGTGTAACCTGCGCATGTATTTTTCGATTCCAGTGACATTTGAATCGCAGCTGGCAATTGAAACTTTGATTGCTTATCTTGGGGAGCGCGCATCCGAACTGCGGGTTTTATCGATATCCAGTGAGGATTATGGGGGGTATGTGGCATTTTATTCGCCGCAGCCGCCGGAAGTGGAATCATTTATTTCGGCGATGCATCATCGAATCTGGCAGGACGATCAGAGCGGTTTTGTCGAGCGCTATCTCAGCTTCAATAAAAC
>CAMKRB010000502.1 GCA_946415045.1 uncultured Myxococcales bacterium | reverse complement strand
TGATACTTCTCTGCGATTCCTGCCATTATTCGAGCTAGCTCTTTCCTCCCATCCCTCTCTTTATAATCCAGAAGTTTGGTTGCTACAGCTTCATAAAACGGTACCCAGGGATATTTGGTTGCGATATCGGTGTTCATCTTTCCTCCTGCTCTAATTTATCCCCCATCTCTTCAAGATACAATCCAAATATGTGAAGTGCCGACTGACCATATAAACCAGTCTCATCATCCGAAAAGCTTGCACCCGTCGATGAAGTATAGAATTTGTCAAGTGCCTCCATTTCCGAAATTTTGTATTTTTCGGAAATTAACCGATCAATTTCAGGAACAAGGATGGCCCGAACCAATGCGTGTGAACCCGTTTGATTGCACTTTGGAATGCCCCGCTTTCGCCCAAGAAAATCGTCTATCATTTGCATCAGATATTCCATGCCCATGCCATGCAAATCGTCATAATCGCTTACCAGAAAATCAATAACACCCTCACGTTTGAACAGCTCATAAATATCGGTGTTGTTCTGCCCAATGTGTTCGGCATAATAGGCGACGCAATGTGATATAAACGATAGTTTGCTCATTTGGTCTTCTCCGGTCATCTATAAGTTCTTGTCATTGCTACGCCATTTCATCGTCATCCATATCGATATCTTCGATGGTCTCGATGTGGTTGCGCTCTTCGTTTTGAGATTCCTGCTGTTTGAACAGGTTTTTTTGCGCATCGATAGATGCATTCAAGCGTTCGATGGTTTGTGCAATGGTCTGCGAATCGTGCTTCAGCGAGGATGCTTCGAGCAGGGCATTGACAGATTTGCAGGCTTTTTCGGTCTTTTGGCGAGCGATTTTGATGGCCCCGGGATCGATGTAGGAGGCATGTTCGAGGCGTTTTTGGTAGATATCGATAAAATGCGCATGCCGTTTTTTGAGTTCGACGACCCAGTCCCAGGCATGCGTGAGCTTGAGATCGGCTTCGTCTGCGGTGGCGAGATCATCCAGCAGCAGTCCGAGTTTTTCGTATTCCTTGTCGTAAATCAATCGCGTGGGGTTCTGGTATTTGAGCAGATGGCTGTAAATCCTTTGTGCGGCTTCGCGCTGGGATTTATCGGGATGCACGAGCTCGATTTTAAGCTGTGCATTCAGGCAGCTCCACGCCTGATCGGCCGCATTATCGGCATTCACAATCATCTGCCCATCGACAGCGCAATCCAGACTGATCATGCGTTTGTATTCGCTGCACAGATCCACGAGCATCTGCATGGGATCGCTGTCTTTGACGGCAACTTCGTTCTGCACGAGTTCGATGTATTTTTCGAGGAATTCGAGCCAGTCTTTGTTTTGAAATTTTTTGAACGGAATGGTTTTGAGTTTCATACCAATATCCAAATGCAACGGAACATCATTGCGCTGTATGCTGCGCGTACCCATTATACGCACGATTTTGGGATCGCGGAAATCATGGGCCCATGGCTGGCGCGGCAGCGCAACTTCGGGAACAGGTATTCCAAAGAGTTGCACCCTATAAGGGTGCAAGTGTGCCCTGTAAGGGCACCATGTCACAGCCCGGGGTGGAGCGCGCAGCGCGTAACCCCGGGTAACAGGATTTAATAAATCAGCACCCTGTAAGGGTGCAACCGTTAATACGCAAAAATATATCGTTCATCATATTCAATTCCGTATGCATCCAAAATCATCTTATATTCTTCCTGAAACGTTTTAACCCTATGATGTTCTGCCTGATTCTTAATATATCTAATCGTATTATCAAGGATCGATGGACTGACCGAAAATGCCCCGTACCCCATTTGCCATGCAAATCGTGTATAATAATGATTTATGGTCTTCATCCCAGTGTACGGACGCTCCAGTTTTGTGACAATGCTTCCTGGGCATACCACTCCCGGGCATCATCGTTGTTCACTCGCAAAAGCAAGCGATAATGCGACCATGAGAGGATTCCAGATTTTCCACACAGTGTGTGGAAAATGTTTGGAAACAGTTTATAAAACTGAACAAATTGATATAGGTTTGACTTGGTAAACCCACTGCCATAAAGCGACGTCAGCTGTTTCGACAGCGCTTTGATGACCTGCGTGCCGTACTCAGCCCTATCCTCGCCATTGAGTGTTTCCCCGGCAATGCGTTTTCCGAGCAGCCAGTTGCGCTGCACCATCGCAACATTGATCGCGCGAAAGGCATATTCGCGTGTCACATCGATGATGTGTTTTGCATCGTCCAGCAATATGTCCGAATGCGCATCCGTTATGAATTTTTGTAATGCGTTCGAATCCATATTCTCTCCAGGTTTTATGAGCTGTTTGCGCAGACTTTTGTAATATCAGGCTAGTCTTGCCTAGAATAATCCGGCAGCTGCATTTCTCCGGTTATGACTGAGATAATCTTTTGAATGTTGAGCTCATCGAAATAGGGTTTGGGCAGATTCGTTTTGCTGTAGTGAAATACCGAGTCTTTGGTGATGTTTTGCAAATAATCAAAGAAGAATTGTTCCCAGCTTG
>CAMKRB010000501.1 GCA_946415045.1 uncultured Myxococcales bacterium | reverse complement strand
ATCCGGCGGATGTATACCAGAAATATGTATTGATTCTGATGGGTTACAAAGTTCATTCGGGCAATGCCAGAACGGCACATAACGATGACGAAACCGATATGTATCCCATTGAACTGACGCGTCACAGCCTGCGCTCCGGTATCAGTTATGCCGATCCACACGGACATTTGCTGATGATTGCACACTATGCACCGGATACCAAAGAAACGCCGGGCGCATTGTACTCCGTCGATGCTCAGCCCGACGGCACAATCACGCGCAAACGATTCTGGCGCGGCAATTTCCTTTTTGCACCCGAAATGAAGAGCGTCGGACAAGGATTCAAAGCATTCCGGCCGATCGTTTGTACATCGCTCGACGAAGCCAACTGCCGACAGCTCACAAATGCAGAACTCAACGAATCTTCCGGATTTATCCCATATTCCGACGAACAGTCAAAATCCGATGCCAACCACTTTTATGATCGCGTCGAAATCGCCATCCACCCCAAGCCCCTGTCGATCGAAGAATCGGTGAACGAACTCACAGACGCGCTGTTTGAATCGGCCAACCGGCGGCTTGAAAATGTACAAAACGGCGACGATTATATCCGTGAGAACGGCGCTGCACACATGATAATGCCCGAAGGTTATGCGGTATTTGAAACGACCGGACCTTGGGAATCGTTCGCCACGCCGTCACGCGATATGCGGCTGCTGGTCGCCATCGACGCCGTCAATGGCTTCCCGGATTCTATTGTCCGAAACGCAGATCGCTATGGATATACACATGACGAAGCCGTTACGGTATCCGAAGAAGCGCGCAAAAAAATAGACGAACGCCTCGAAACGCTGTCTGTCGAGTATCTCAACTCAAAAGGCAAACCTGTGAAACTCAACATGCTGGAACTCAAGAATCGCGTTGAGAATATGGAAATGGCCTATCATCCGGCAGACTGCAACGAGATTCGCTGGGGCGCCCCCGAAGGCAGTGAAGAGATCAAAACATGCAGTCGCCGCGCATCTGCGGCCGAGCACCAGAAACTATTAAATATGCGCAAGTGGTTCCATCTGCGCAGCAGACCGCCCAGATAAAACGGTAATCGCACGCAAAAAAATGCGGCGGCGTATCGAGGCACGAGATAGCCGACGCCGGCAGGGCGTATGCGGCACCGCCGCATAGCCCGCCATACAACATACAAAACCCTAGGCTGCGGCTGGCGCTTCGGCAGTTTCGCTGCTCGTCGTCTGGATATTTTCAGCCAGAACGTTCGACAGATTATCGGCCTCACCCACAACCCACAGGCGGCATCCGGGCTCAAATACATCGTCGGGTTTCAGGTCCATCTCGACGCGGCCATTCGTTTCGATGCCGATGACGAGGCATTTGTTGCGGCCGCTGATGCCCGAATTGCGCAGTGTCTTGTTCGCAAGCCCGGAATCTTTCTGTATCGAGATCTGGATACAGCGCAGACCCGTTTCGTCGTTGCGTTCCTTGACGTCCTGCGAGAACTGGCGCATCGACTGGATGTGCAGCTTTTTGTCGGAGATGTTGTAGGGATCGTCGCGCAGCAAACGCAAATCACTGTCGTAACCTGCGATATAAACCGTGTCGCCAAGCAGCAGCATTTCCTTGCCGGGCGGAATGTTGATGACCTCGTGCTCACCGCGTTCGATGCGGATGATACGCAGCCCGTGAAGCGCACGCAAATTCAGGTCTATCAACGTTTTGTCGAGGAATGACGAATCCTCATCGATGGTATAGCGAGCGACCGAAAAACTTGCCGAAAGCCAGGCACCGGCTGTGATTCCGGCCATCGATGCGATGGAATCGTTGCGTTCTTCGACGACTTCGCTGTCATCGTCGGCCTCGTTATAATTGAGCAGAAACTGCTGCTCAAGACGCATGTAGTTGCTGAAGATGATGTTGAAATAACACACGATAAACAGCACCACAGCCCCCAGCCCAAGATCGATCGCATAGAAAAATGGCGAGTGTGTGGCGAGCGCAAACAAAATAAAGAGCGCGACAACGCCAATGCGAATGATTTGAAGGGTGCGGAACATGCCCTCACCCGTGCCGCGCACCAGCAATACCGTGAACACGCGATTGAGCTTGTGGCGGCGCAGAATCATCGCGCTCAAAAACGGCATGATACACAACAATGTCAACGCCGTGCAAAGCCCCTCGCTGATGATCTGCGCATACGACATCGAATGGGGATCGAGGTATGGCAACGTGACCAGATGCGTGGATTGCTCCCATTGTGACTGAATCAGCGAACGCACATTCGGTTCGACGAATCCATCGAAGAAAGAAATGATACCGATGAGCAGAATCGACAAAATGAAAGTTTCAATCGCGAAATGCCTGATCAAAACGAAACGGCGGTTGGTCGACTTCTTGATCTTCTGCGGCTCTTCTTCGATGCGATATCTTTTGTTTTCGGGGAGCAGGCGGCCGATCGGCTCGACCAGGCGCGCCGACAATTTCAGCATGCTCGGCGTCGTCACCATCGTTATCGCGCTAAT
>CAMKRB010000500.1 GCA_946415045.1 uncultured Myxococcales bacterium | reverse complement strand
CGCTATCTTGGATTGTGGTCAAAACAGCTGTTTACTGAACTGGCTGGAACGACGACGACCGAAGTCAATATCCACACCAAAGCCGAACTCAAAGATGCACTCGTCAGTTATCCGCATTATCATAATCCACACATAGACGAGCTCGTTCGCGAATATATTGCACACCGTGAGCTTTATTACGTCGAAACCCCTATCCACGCAAAACTCTATTTTGCCGGAAAAGGCAGTGAACATCGACTGGTGGGATCCCAGCGATTAAAACGCGCACGACGATTGGCTGAAAAAGCTGCCCGCCGTATCGTCGATATGATCTTTGGTGCCATTAAACGCCGTGCAGAAGATTATGCCGATATGCGCGCCCGTCAGTTTGGCATTGCCAGATCTCAGCTGCTCACCAGCGAAACTGAGATGATTCATGAATTTGAACGCGCAGAACGCCGTATCGTTGAGGATTTGCGCGAGGGGGTGAATTTCCCAAAAGTCGTAGCACCGCCAATCAACGACGTTGCAGGACTCAAGGTCATTATTGAGCCCGGTCAGGAACAGCGGCTGTACGATTATATCGAAAGCCGCACTCGCTGTGACATCTATGAGATCGAACCGCATCATCACGGGAATTACAACGCCACCAATCTCGTGATTCGTGCACGTCCGAACAAAGATATTCTGGTGAAGGAACCCATTGATGCGCGGCTCGTCGCCGCCATGCGATCCCGCGGACTGTGGAACGGCGACATACAGAAGGATTTCGAGAACTTCGTGTATTCCGGCGAAGATGAGGTTTATATCGAGATCATTTATTCTTCTTTTGGCGATTTGCTCGAATCTGAAATCGGAAGTTCCATGCACGAAAAACGCATCGCCGATCAGCGTTCAAAAGAAGAGTATACCGGACACCTCGCCCGCAATATCGAGTATCTCGTTCAGTATATTTTCGCGTTCGCTTCATTCCCAAGCGCAGAGCTTAAAGAATGCGCCATCAAAGTCTGGTCGTATTATCTGCCTGATTATTTCAACGAAGTGATGCGCAATCTGTATCGGATTCACGATCCCGCGCCCTATTGATTTGAATGACAGAAAGCACGTCTCTTGGGGAGTCCATTGCGGCAGCGGGTATGGATAAAGCAATGACAAAAAAAATAATCTATTTTCATGGTTTCTCAAGTGCGGGAAGTACTGGAACTGCCGTCACACTGCGTGGATATCTGTATGAAGATTATGGTGTGCAGGTCATTTCACCCGATATCCCTGTGATGCCTTTACAGGCGCTTGAGTTTCTGAACGATCTGGTCAAATCTGAAGCGCCCGATTTAATCATCGGCACTTCCATGGGGGCCATGTATGCCGAGCTCATCAAGGGAATGCCACGTATTTGTGTGAATCCATCGTTTCACATGGCAAAATTGCTCACTTTCAAACACCTGAACAAGAATGTCGATTTTCAGAATCCGCGTGCCGATGGCGCTGTTTCGTTCAAAGTCGACAAAAAGATGGTCGCTGAATTCAAAGATATCGAGACGCGCCTGTCGCTAAAAAATATCACATCGCAGGAAAAACAGCTGGTTTGGGGCGTTTTTGGAAAAAACGATAAAACAGTCAACTGTCAGGATGAATTCATTAAGGCATACGGGCGGGAGCATTTCAAGGTCGTGGATGGAGAACACAGCCTGACGCAGACTGTGCTCAAGCGGGATATATTGCCGTTGATACTGCAGATTCTGGGGTTGTAGTTAGAGCGTGAATTCGGCGAAGTCCTCATCCGCATTATCTGAAACATCGCTCGATTTGGTATATGTAAATTCGTCTGAATCGAGCAATTGTGCGATAGTTATATTGGGATTCTGATAGAGCAGGTCCAGTACTTCGATATAATCTCGAATGACTTCGCGCGGCGTGATATGTACATCTGCGCCGATTCGTTCATATTCTGTCTTAATAAATACAGCCAGATCCTGCGTTGTTATACGTTTTGTATATTCATATAAATCGGCATGGATATCTGTGAGTTTCTCGCACAGAATCAGCATTTCCTCTGCGACCAGTGGTTCCAGTCTGATAACGGGCGCAAGCAAATCGCGTGCACCGGGCTTTGAAAACTTTCCTTCGGCAAGACGTGAACGCAGCGCTTCATAACTATATATGCCGCGGCGCTTGTCTTCGATAGCCTGTGGCGTTGCACCCATAATAATCCCAAGATATCTGGCTTTTCCCTGCAATGTATCATTATACATGGCCAGCATCTTTTCGTAGTTATTTTGTCGTGTGATAGAATTTGGGATCTTATATATATTAACGAGTTCATCTATCATTATCATCATACCCGCATAACCGGCCATGCGGAAAAATACTGCAAATATCTTGAGATAATCATACCAGTCATCATCAGTTATAATAATATTGATACCAAGTGCTTCCTTTGCTTCCCGCTTTAAAGTATATTCAGCACGGAACCAGCGGACAATTCTGGATTTTGCATCGTCATCACCAAGTATATAAGCGTGATAATACAACGAAAGC
>CAMKRB010000499.1 GCA_946415045.1 uncultured Myxococcales bacterium | reverse complement strand
CAGGCTGCAAAACTGGCGCGCGATGCCAATGCAAAAATGCTCGTGCTTTCGCACTTTTCACAGCGCTATCTGGGGCTTTCCGAACACCTGCATCAGGCCCGCGAAGTCTTCGAAAACACCCATCTTGCACGTGATCTCGACCACTTCGCATTTCCAAAACGCATCCGGAATCAGTAAATCACTCCGCCGCCTTGAAATTGTATTCGGGTTTGATGACCTGCATCACTTCGACAGTTGGCTCGATATTATCGACGATATCTTCCATGCGTTTGTAAACCATGGGGGCTTCGTCGAGGGTATCGGCACAGACCGAAGTCGTGAAGATTCCTGCCATTGAAGAGGCGAACTCATCGACGGTAAACGTCTGTTTTGCCTGGGTTCGTGAAAACAGACGTCCTGCGCCGTGTGGCGCCGACTGATTCCATGCGTCGTTTCCCTTGCCACGGCAAATCAGACTGCCATCCCGCATGTTGATGGGAATGAGCAGCGTTTCGCCCAGTTTCGCGGATACTGCACCCTTGCGCAGAATGCGGTTCGGAATATCGATATAGTTGTGAATCGTCGTAAAACTGTCGGCAATGTTGAGATGCATTTCGCGCACGATCACATCCGCCATGGCCTCGCGATTTTTCACGGCATATTTCTGCACAATCTCCATGTCATGCAGGTAGTCATCAAAATCTTCCCCCTGCAGATATGCCAGGTCTCTGGGAATTGTTGAAATCACGCGTTTGCGCATTTTTTCTATAGTTTTCTGGATTTTCTTCCGCTCGCCATTTGCCTTCATTCGGTCGATCATTTCCCGAAGATCGCGGACAGACACGCCATTGAGTGCATTCCAGGCCTGTTCCTGGTAAAGGTTTGCGACCTGCAGTCCCAGATACCGGCTTCCGGAATGAATGACCAGCCACAGTTTGTTGTTTTCGTCTCGATCGACTTCGATAAAGTGATTGCCGCCGCCAAGCGTTCCAACCGAACGTTCAGCACGGATGCGGTTTACCGACCGCAGACAACGCAATTCTTCAAGCGGCACCTGACTGAGATACTCGTGATTCGTTTCCCGCACTTCGCGACCACATGGGATACAGGCGCGAATGGTTTCGTCGAGTTTTGCGTAATCTATCGAAGTTTCTTCGAGCTGCATGGCGAACATGCCGCATCCGATATCGACGCCGACCAGATTTGGGACAATTTTGTCGGTGATTGTCATCGTCGTTCCAATCGTGCATCCGGCTCCCGCATGAATATCGGGCATCATGCGAATCTGCGCGCCTTCGGTAAAAGGCTGGTCGCATAAAAGCTTCACCTGCTCCATGCTTTTTTCGTCCACGACATCGGTGTAAATCAATGCATTGCTGAATTTTCCTTCAATTTCTTTCATCGCGATACCTCCTGTATTCAGATTAGCAATTACCGGTCATTCCCGGTTTATCTGCACCAAACCTATCTGAATGCAGAATAATTATCGTGTCATTCTGGTGACAAACGCCGGCTGAATAATGTAACTGTTCAGCCCTATGCTCTTTTTGACGGCTTGCGCCGTGACCTCTTTCATTTGCGCGGCTACGCGCCGCAGGCGGCAAGGGGCGTTGTTCCGCGAACGCCCCTTTATCCACTGTTCGCAATATCAAATCCGCTTCGTCTCTCGCGCATGGCGCTTCGACTTGCGCCGGCAGATTTGCTCACTGGCCTCTCGATTCGCACCGTTTACCGGACGGTGCTCATCTCGGGCCCCCGCCGACATCGTGTCGGCGGGATAGTCGTTAGCTCATCATGACGGCCTGCGGCCGTAATACTTGATTCTGTGCAGAGACACATATCACGTATAAAGACAAGCTTGGGTTGAACAGTTTCAGAATAATTACAAAGTACAAATTAAAATAACTGCTGGAATTGATTTGGACCAGATACTTTGCTATAGTATGTAGGTGAATGTGTGATTCTGCACATATCACGAGATAACGTATAAAAATCAATTGGAATAAACAAATGAAGAATATCATGAAATCCAGCCTTTTGATGGCTGCATCTATTTTTGCGAATGCCTGTGCGGACGGTGAATCGAGTGATACATTACTGCAAAAGGTGCCAAACAATACGAATCAGCTGCAGGATACGACTTCATGCACGGCTGGCAAACTGAAGTGTTCAGAATCCGGCACGTATTCGTATATTTGCGAAAACAACGACTGGCTTCCGAGAGAAAGCTGTCTGAACGGCTGTATGAACGGCGAATGCATCAAGTCACAGACCGGACCGTCAACATCGGAGTGTGTGAACGAAACGCGCATGTGTTCAGATGATGGCAAAAAGATCTTCAAATGCGTCGGCGGTTCGTGGACGCTTGCCGATGTATGTGATTATGGGTGCAAAGACGGTGCATGCAGTGCCACGCAGCCACAGAAAAAATGCGATGAGAACACAAAAAAATGCTCGGAAGATGGCCTGAAAACCTATATCTGCAATAAAGGTGAATGGGCTGTGAATGATATTTGTGCCAACGGATGCAAGAGCGGA
>CAMKRB010000498.1 GCA_946415045.1 uncultured Myxococcales bacterium | reverse complement strand
CTGCGCGCATACACCGCTACCCCCGTGCGGGGGACCCCCCCGCAACGCCCCCGGTTTTGGGCACAAAAAAAGCTGCAGAGCTTTAACCCTGCAGCCTTTTGGATTCGATAATCCCAAAATTAGTCGCCACCACCACTGAGGATGAAGTCGAACGGGTATTCAACCTGGGCCATACCGCCACCCTTGGGTGCCGGGAAACGCCAGTGCATAATCGAATTGGTGATGCACGTTTCGACGTTTTTGTTTTTCATCGTGGTTTCTTTCACGAGGGCTTTGGTAACGGAGCCGTTGCCGGCGATAATCCAAACGACGGTAACTTTACCCGACAGGCCTTTAATTTTGGCGACTTCGCGTTCATAGCATGCGCGGAGCTCACCGAAGTGCTGACGTACGATTTTCTGAATGATACGTTTATCGATGGATCCGGAGACTTCGGGGTTTTTCATTTTAACTTCGGGTCTGGCTTCACCTTTTTTACCGAGGCCGAGATCTTTGTTACGGCCTGCGACTGCGATAGCACCACCGCGACCGCCGCCGCCACCGGGGCCAAAGCCGCCGCCACCGAAACCACCGAGACCTGCGCCACCGCCGCCGGCACCGGTTGTACCGAGACCATAGTTGGAAGATGCGGCAGCAGCCGACGAATCGAACGACGACCAATCGAGGTTGTCCATATCTGCGGTATTCAAACCGGCAGCGAGCATGGAGTTCATGGCGTTGGACTGAGCGAGGAGACCGGTTGCCTGAGCCGCAGCAGAGGCTTCAGCTTTGGACATAACTTTGCCGTTGCTTGGTCCGGAGTTATCACTGGCGGTATTTGCGGCAAACGGGGTATCCTGAGCTTCGCCGACGTTATCGCTTTCCTCGGGTTCTTCTTCGGGGGGTTCTTCCTCGTCAATTTCCTCTTCTTCGGGCGGTTCTTCGACGGGCTGTTCAACGACGACAGCGAATCGTGAAGTGCTCATAATACGGTCGACCATGAGTGCATCGACGCGGTCGGTCGAGAAGAGAATCACGGAGAAGAGTGCGAAGTGAATGAGGAGAGAAGCGAACAGCGGTCCGTAATTGCTCGCTTTGAATCCACCGAGCAACGGTGCTGCGAACGGGACAGTCTCGACGAAACGGATGAGAATCGAGACCTCGCCAAACACGAATTTGGCGCGGACGTTACCATCGACATCACAGGCGAGGGAACCCGGTCTGAGATAAGTCTGAATGGCAGGCGTCGTGAACTCGACGGAATCGCCGGTTTTGAATTCGATCTTGCGGTCGCCCTTGAGGATGAAACCTTCGTAGGCGTTATTGAAGATGATCTGCCAGTTGTTTCCGGTGTGATAAGCGATGGCAACTTTTTCACCGTTATTCAGGGTATCGACGAGATAGTTGCAATCGGGGGAAACGCCGGCGGTAATGGTTTTGTCGCTGGGGGTATACTGTTTGACGCTGACGACATTTCCGCGCCACAGCATAGCGATTTCGAGCGAGCAGTTTCCGGAGCCACGGGCTGAAAGGAAGCGGCGTTCGAAGCTGACGGGACGTTTTTTCTTTTTGCGGATGATGGTAGGTCCAACGCCGCCTTTATTGAATGCGCTGCCGGCACCGAATCCGGTCGAAGCTGCGGCCTTGCCAAAGGACGACGAAGCGGTAGAAGAAACAGGGGAAGCAGCCGGAGTCGAAGGCTGGGCAGGCGTATCAAGAACGGAGCTGGCAGGCGCAGAGGCGGAATTCGCACTTCCGGAGTCCAGCACGCTGGATGCCCCCATGATCCCGGCAGCATTTGCGGCATTTTCGAGATCGCTCATATTGGGCGCTTCCATAGCCACGGTTGAAGCTGTATCATCGTCTTCTTCGATGGATGCAGCAGGTGCAGCCGAATCAAACTGCACACGTACCGAGATCTGTCCGAACTTGAGAACAGAGCCGTTTGCCAGAATCACCGGGCTGTTGGGATCCACTTTCTGCTGGTTTACATAGGTACCACCGGGCGTCATTCTGTCGGAAAGACGGTATCCCGCGTCCGTTTTTTCGATCACGGCATGGGTACGTGAAACACTTGGATCGTCCAGACACAGCTCGCAACTGGCCGTTTTTCCGATTTTAATTGAACCGGAAACATCCAGCTCCTCGACGCGCGCAACGCCGCCGTTCTGATCTAAAATTTCAAATTTCATAATTCCACCGCTCGTTTGACATTTCTGCAATGTCGATTTACCGGATTATCATAAAAACAGGTCTGTCCAGCCACCCGATATCAGATGGCCGGCATGAATTCAAAGCACAGATCGACTAAATTTCGTCGACGGTTTTACGCATTTCGTCCACGAAATCTTCGCGAGCCTTGATGAGGCTGGAGAGCTCGTCGAGTTCCTTGACGTTGATGTTCGACTGATTTGGCATCATCAGATCGCCTTCGATGCGGTCATCTTCGAATGTAATTGTCTGCATCTTCTGACCATCATCCTGTGCGAATGCACTGCCACAGCCCAGCATGAATCCCATAAATACGGCCAAACCCAAGTATTTTTTCATC
>CAMKRB010000497.1 GCA_946415045.1 uncultured Myxococcales bacterium | reverse complement strand
TGAATATCATGAACAGTGCAATTGACACAGAAACCGCATATCTGTTCGACCATGACTGGTTTACATGGGATTATACCGAAGAAGAAGGGGATGAATACCTTGAACGGGCGGATGTGCTTATCGAAAAATATGGCTGGCCAGCAGTATTCGAGCGCTGGTTTGACTATATGGTGACGAACTGTAAAACGCCAATTAAGGTGATTAGTTTTGCACACTTATTTTGGTGGTATGGAGGTCAAGATCATCCCATTCCCGATCCGCATAGATTTCTCGCGTATTTCTATACGATGGTTCAATTAGATCCTGTTCCATACGACGAACAAGACATCTTAGACAGCCTTGCTTGTCATATTTTGAGTCGCGCGGGATTTCGCGAGGCCGACGATTTGTATAATCCATATTATCAGCCGTTGGATGATCCCAAAATTATAGATGCGGCGATAATGTATTGGGAATATTGCCCCAAAGTAAGTGGATAACGGTTGCGTTGACATATAACTCACAATGATATAAATATTAACTGTTGTGGTTTGTGCGTTTTAGCGCATGAGGATGTTATAAAAGGAGAAATTATGGCAAAAAAACTACTTTTTATCATTGGTTCCCATCGTAAAAATTCATTTAACATGCAACTCGCCAATGAAATCATTGCGATGATTGGTGCGCGTGCGGAATGCTCAATTCTGGATTATACAAATGTACCCATGTTGAATCAGGATGATGAGTATCCTGCGCCGGATGCGGTTGCGCGTTTGCGTGCGTCGGTTGCTGATTCAGATGCGCTTTGGATGATTACGCCAGAATATAATGCTAGTTATCCCGGATTGCTCAAGAATGTACTCGATTGGCTTTCACGTCCCGTCGTTCGCAATGATTATGCAACGCCGACGGTGGTTCGCGGCAAAAAGGCGACTATCAGTGGCGCTGCCGGTAAATCTGCCGCAGTTCACGCGCGCAAAAAACTCGCAGAATTACTTGGATTCATGGGGGCTGAGCTGTTCCGCGATGAAGGAATCGGCGTTGCTCTTGGCGGGGAATCTTTTGGTTCAGATAAATTGATTATCAATGATGAGGCGAGGAAAACGATTCAGGAGCAAGTGGACGGTTTTCTGGCTTTTGTTGGGTAATGTTGGCGGGTTATCGTTTACGGCAGAGACGCACGTTCTGCGCGTCTCAGTCGTACTGTGCGCATAACGTTCGCGTTCCTCCCTATTCCCCTTCCAACACTGACTTCAATTCCTCCATAAATAATGCCGAAACCGGTGTAAACTGCTGATGCTTTTTCCAGATAATATACATCTTGGTTTCCAATCTTGGCTCAAGCGGTCTAAAACACAAGACACTTTCTGTACTCGTATCTGCAAGCTTATCAAATGTTAGCAAATAGCCAAGACCTTCATTTACAAATATACTCCCGTTATAAAACAAGTTTATCGTCGTAAATATATTCAATTTTTCGACTTTGTCGCCACACCAGCGGGGAAAGTCTGTATAAATGGCCTGTATTGAGCAAATGAGTGGCAGACCGAGCAAATCTTCATAATGTATTGTTTTCTTTTCGGCCAGATTGCAGTCTTTGCGCATCACAAGGCCCCATACATCGGGCACTGGTATTTCGATATAATTGTATTTGGACAAATCCGGAGACTCACAAATTAGCGCAAAATCGAGCTGTCCGCGATTTAATCGTTCTGCCACCTGTTCGGTATTGCCGCTCGTCAGATGATATCGAACCCCGGGATATGTCGTTTGAAATGATTTCACAGCCTGGGCAATATATCGAATCTGGTATGATTCACCACAACCGATATAAATATCGCCGCCCGTAATATCATCCAGCGATTTGAATTCCGATACAGTCTTATCGACCATTGCCACGATATCTTCCGCGCGCTGGAGCAGCAACATACCTTCTTCGGTCAGGTTCATGCTTGCGCTGCCGCGCCGAAACAGCTTCTTGTCGAGCTCATCCTCAAGTTCCTTCATCTGTTTGGACAAGGCCGGCTGCGAAATATGAAGCCGTTCTGCGGCTCGCGTCATATTGCCTTCGCGTGCAATCGCGATAAAACTCTTCAAAATGCGTATTTCCATTGCACTATCGCTGTATTCTCTGCATAATGAACAATTAGTAGTGATAATTACCAGTTAATTGCTCAGAGGCTGAATCGTTACGACAGAGCGGAACTATTCAGCCCAGGGATTGTCTCAAACCGCGACTAGTTTCCCGCAAATTCCGGAGCATCAAAGGCTTTTGGCATGGCTGGCGTATTCGAATCGGAATGGATGAACGAGAAGCCACTTATTTTGCCGGTATTCGGATCGATGGTCCCCGTCTGGAGCTGGCCATGGATGCTGGGCGTGCAGGTTTCGGGATGCAGACAATTTTTGTTGTTCATCATCATATGATAGCCATAGACTTCCCAATTCCCTGACTTGGATTCGACCAGATTTTCGCCTTCATGCGCGGAGAGTTCAAAGGTTCCGTCGGCTTTGAGCGAGAAGTTCCAATCGACACCATCGCGCGACGCAACCCAATCGCCCACAAAATCGCTCGC
>CAMKRB010000496.1 GCA_946415045.1 uncultured Myxococcales bacterium | reverse complement strand
ACAAAACCATGGACAACACTAAGCATTTTAGCCGTAGTTTGTGCTTGCAGTTCGGACAAAATCGAGACGGATTATTGCCCGGATGATCCGAACAAAACTGCGCCGGGAATTTGCGGCTGCGGCGTATCGGACTTTGATGATGCCGGCAAACTGAACTACAGCTGTATCGAATCAACATACAGCCCAATCGATCTGTGTCCCGATGATCCCAATAAAACTGCACCTGGTATTTGTGGATGCGGCATCCCCGATACCGACGAAAACGGCATCGTGAAAACGGCTTGTCTTGAGCAATATGGACAACTGGATTTGTGCCCCGATGATCCCGGCAAAACCGCACCAGGCGTCTGTGGATGCGGCGTTGCCGATACAGATTCAGATGAAGATAACACCCCCGACTGCATCGATGAATGCGCGGATGATCCCAATAAAACAGACAAGGGCAAATGCGGATGCAACATCGCCGATTTTGACGAAGATGGCAACGAGGTCGAATTCTGTGTCGATGAATGTCCGGATGATCCCAATAAAACAGAACCAGGTGTTTGTGGCTGCGGCACAGCGGATGACGATTCAGATGGCGATGGCACGATGGATTGCAAAGACAACTGTGACCAGGATAGCCTTAAAACCGAACCAGGTATTTGCGGATGCGGCACACCGGATGACGACGTCCACATGGCCGACCGCGACGGTGATACGGTGATCGATTGTCTGGACGCATGTCCGGATAATGCAACCAAATCCATCAAGGGCATCACCGACTGTGATTCGCTCGATTCGGATGGCGACGGCGTCAACGATGAAGATGAAGACTGCCCGTTCAATCCTAACATCAAATCGAAATCAGCCGATGGATCCGATCCGGCAGAATGCAATTACAACGATGACGGCATCTTCGAAATCTGGTCAGCTGCCGATTTTGAACGGCTGCAGACCGAAATCGACCAGCTCATCAATAATGACGATATCCTCACCGGTGGAAACTTCTCCTGCGAAGGCTCCGATTATTACAGCACCTACAACAGTGTTTACGAATCAAAGGCTGTCAGGTGCATCGACAATACCCATCTGCTCGTATGCGCAAGAGATTCCAGCATACCTGTATATTTTTACAAAAATGTGCCCGTAATTTCATGCGACGATACGAGTTACGATTATATTTCCTTAACCACAACAAATGGCAGCGTCCCATCCACCGGTATTCCATCGGCATTTAATCAATACTGCTCAACATCGGGGTTCAAATCTATATGTGCCGACAGCCAAACACGATACGTCTGCAGAGCTTATAATTATGAAATTTCAAGTGGTTACAGAACCGAAGCCAGTGCATGTCCCGGAGGCTGTACCACGACGTATTCAGGTGATACACCTTCGGGTTCCACCTGCAATTTATGCACAGGCACCTACGTGAGTTCAGATGGTGATATTGGTCAATGCTGCTACAGCGACTATCAAAGCACGATTACCGCATCCGGCACATACAAAACGTGTATCAGCAACAGAATTGTAGAAATACAGGACAGCGCATGCCGTATGGTTAGCGACAACGGCATGATCAGCTGCGCAGCCAGCAAGAATACCGTTGTTCCAATCATCCGCGCCAAACTGATGCGCGATATCGATTTGAGCGAAGCATACAAAACCCAAACCTATGGCGGACGAAACATCATCGTCCCCAGGCCGCTGGATTTGTACAAAGTCGATTTGAATGGAAACGACCACACCATCACAGCAACAGCAAACGACCCAAAAGTCCGTGCTGTGGTGACAAAACCAATCATTGGCAACATCATCGAATCAAGAGTTCATGATCTGAATCTTGACTACGACCTGGGGGGACAGACGAGTGCATCGTTTGCAAACTGGAGCTATCGATCGGTCATTGAAAAAGTTGGGTGGACCGGAAACGCCAATCTGTCCGGAAGCCTTTTGGACGAGTCCTACTCTACTTTTGGTGGCCTGATTGCAGCCATCGAAGAAACCGAGATTGCCGAATCGAGCGTCAAAGGCAGCATCGTTTCCGACCACACCTATTCGATGGCCGGTCTTGTAAACCAGGTCTCCAACAGCTACATCCATGACTCGACTATCAATCTTTCACTGCTCAGCGGAAGATCTACCGTCGGCGGAGCCATCTACAGAATTCAAAACAACAACATCATCGAAAAGATGAATGTTGCCATCGAAAGGTTTGAATACGGATACGATGCATCCGGACTCATATACAACAGCTGGGGCAGTCATAAATCACTGGACGACATCAAAATCAAGTTAGGCAGTGTTTATCAGAACACATCCGGCCTCGACTTTGGTGATGACTACAATTTCTATGGAATGGTCGACACTCTGAAGAACACAGACATCACCGGAAACATCGATATCCAGATCGATTCCGCAGATCTTGCATCTTATTTTTACGGTGTTGGCGAGGAAGTATATCTGAAGAAAAGCATCAATATGGTGCTGGGAGACATTCGTTCCTCTGAAACGATTCGTGTACTTGCTGCCGATCTGAATGGAAATATTGACAATTCAAAGATCAGAGTTCAACGACTAAACACATGGCAAAGACCATACAATCCA
>CAMKRB010000495.1 GCA_946415045.1 uncultured Myxococcales bacterium | reverse complement strand
GGCTTATGGCTATGCTGCAGAAAGTGCCGATTATATTCAACAGAATATCGGGGCCATGCCTGAAGGTGATCGCCCGAATGCAGCGGCAATTGCGGTTCTGCTCGGATCGTCTGATTCGAATGTGCGAAAGTATTTGCCGGGGAATGCGAATCTTTCGCTTGAAAACGTGAATGGCGATACTGCGGCAAGACTGTACGCAGCAGAGACGCTCAAATCATGGATGGCTGCAACGGATTCCAGAAATCTTGCACCGGTTTTTTATATCGCATTGTCGTGTGCGAAACACAGCGAATCACTGCGTTCCCGAATTTTTAACGATATTTTTGCCGAAATCGACAGACGCAATCAAAAGACGACGCTTTTGCTGAGTGCCTCGGATTATGCAGTCACACTCGGGCTGAACGATTTTGCGCAGAATGCGTTGACGCGATTGAAATCGATGATGCCATCATCGGACTTCGTTTATCGCTCGCTATCTATTGTCGAATCCCGGCAGGGAAAATCCGATCTGGCCTGGAATTCTCTGCAGGAAGGCGCGAATTGTGCGCCAAATCTGGGGGAGTATTGGGCGCGAGCCGCAGAACTCCACGCCGAATCGCCGGTCGATTTGCGCAAACGCATTAATGTGGCGCGGCTTGCAATCATGCCGCGACAGCCGTCGCTGTATGTGAATGAGACGGCTCTTGCGCTGGAATCGGGGGATAGCGGCCGCGCCACCGAAAATGCACGACTTGCCTATGCATATGGCGGAGACAGCGTTTTGCCGGCGATTGCAGATGTCTATGAATCGGCCAACGCAAACAGCGCACTGCCCGAAGAATTCTATCGCGGCAGTTCAAGTCGTGCGCTCGAAGTGCAGGCGCGAATGGCTTTGAGCCGCGGTGATGCCGATTTGGCGATGCAGCACTATATCGATGCCGCACAACGTGCGGCCTGGCCGGTCCAGGTTTATGGCGATGCCATTGAATCGACGCTGCGTTTGAATAAACTCCCGCAGGCCGAGCAGCTGATTGCAAAAATGCAGGCCGACTACCCGCATGCCTATATGCCTATCGTCTATCGCGCAGTTTATGAACTCGCACAGGGGCGTCCTGATGATGCATGGCAGAGTTATTTGAATGCGCGTCACGTCGTTTTTGATACAGAACCATGGGTTGATCGCATCGTCTCTGCCGGTATTTTGTATGGGCATGATGATTTTGTCGAAAAAATTTATCAGGCCGAAAAATTGGTTGGCGCATATGATGCAACAGCATGGCTTGAGACTGTATTGGACTGCAGTTTGAATAAACTGGCGAAAAATTCAGTTGTTTCGAAAGATGATGCCAATCATTTCATTGGCCTCATCGAACGCCTGGTGCCGGCAGCTGCTGGAATTGCCAGACAAAATCACAGTATCCGGAATAAGTTTATTTCTCTGGCTGAAAAAGCTGATCGGGTGGATTGGCTGCAGCGATTGGGAACGACGAGCTTTTAGTTATGACTGGTATCGTTCGACATATTCTCCTGTGCATTGCCTGTATATATGGGTGTATATGCAGTGTGCAGCTGCTTTATGCTCAGGATTCGAACGGTTCCGGTGATACTGCTTCAAAATCTCATCATTCGTCTGCAGGTAAAAACAAAAATTCAAAAGATGACGTCGTACACCTGACTTTGGATGGGTCTGGCAAATCGTCGTCCAAAAGCAGCAAAAGTAAGAGTTCCAAGAACACCAAAAGCACAAGCTCCAAGAACACCAAAAGTACGAGTTCCAAGAACACCAAAAAGACAAGTTCCAAGAGCAGCAAAACTAAAAGCTCCAAAAGCAAATCCGGCGGTAAGAATCAGGGCAGCGGCAGTTCATCGGCAAGTGGCGTGAGGTTTAGTCGTGATGAGATCGCCAAATATAAGGCGATGCCATTTGAGACCTGGGAGAGCCCAAAAGAAGTGTCCGAAAAGGGATTGCCATTTGAACCGGGATTTGTGCAACCGTATCCCTATGGTAATCTGATGCGTCAATACAACGGTGGAAACTGCCGGCATCGAGGTCTGGATATCGGTTTCGTGGGCGAACGCAATCATGGCATGGGCACTGTGGTCAATGCCGCGACGCATTCTGTGATTACGCTGATTGGAAAAGCTGGCGAGAATGTTGGTGAATTTGGAAAACTGGACACGCGTTCGGGAGAAGTTGTTCGAACCGGTAAAAAATTTCCGAGGCAGATATTGGTGCCGGGATATGGGCTGGTTTATCCGTTTTCAAGGAATTATGGCCGGTGGCGCAGTGGTACGGTGATCGTCACAAAAGTGCTGGATGGTCCGTATAAAGATTATATCATCCGCTATATGCATCTTGGGGGCGTGCGACCGGATTTGCATGTGGGCAGCGAGGTTCAGGCTGGTGAGCACATCGGTTTGATGGGGGGAACGGCTGTATTGGATTCTTACCCGCATGTGCATATTGATATGGAGATGCCGGACAAAAAGACGCGCATCGATCCGGGGCCATTGATTGGTCTGCCGGAAACTGCCAGCCTTTGCAGTGGAATCGCAACATCCGAATCTGCATCGAAATCGTCGAAATCGTCGAAATCGTCGAAATCGTCGAAATCGTC
>CAMKRB010000494.1 GCA_946415045.1 uncultured Myxococcales bacterium | reverse complement strand
TTTTCGGTGTTCATCGAGAAACCGAGCTGTTTGAGTGCGATCATGAAGCTGTCGCGTTCGGAATCGTACCAGTAAATGCGGCCGGCGTATTCGGTGTTTTGCAGAATCGCGAAGCCCTGGTTTTCGACGGCCTCGGTGGGGACTTTGGTCTTGTTATAGACGATACCGACGTTGCCCCAGAAATAGGGGATGGAATAGGTATTATCGGGATCGAAGCTGAGGTTCTTGACGGAGTCGGAGAGCTCGCTCATGTTGGTGATGGCAGCTTTGTCGATGGGCTGCAGCATTTTTTGTTTGAGCAGGCGTTCGATCATGTAGTCGGAGGGGACGAGCACATCGTATTTGTCGCCGGCCTGAACCTTGGCATACATCATTTCGTTGCTGTCGAAGTATTCGACGATGACTTTGGCTTTGAACTGCTTTTCGAAGTTGGGAATGAGCGTTTCGCTCATGTAGGCGCCGGGGATATAGAGTTTGAGTTTGCCGTTGCCGACATCGGGCTGGGTATCTGCGGCCTTGGCTGCTTCGGCCTTGGCTGCTTCGTTTGCTTCGGCGGCACTGGGATCGGCGGGTTTATTCTCGCTGTCTTTTTTGGCGCATGCAGCACCAACAAAGAGACCGGCTGCGGCAACTGCGACCATTCCGGTTTTGGCGATAAACGAAAATCTGCTGGTGGTTTCTGTCTTTTTCATAGCTTTTCCTTAACGATGCTCAGAGACTATCCAGGGATGTCTCTGACTGGTTTAACCTTCGAGCTTTTTGGTGGCTTTGCGCTTAATCATTGGAATTACATTCGCCGCAATCAATGAAACCGTGATGATGAGTATGACGAGAGACGAGAGCGCATTGATGGACGGATTGATCCGTTTGGACATGGTATACACGAGAATAGAAATATTTTGAACACCATTACCTGTGACGAAGTAAGAAATTACGAAATCGTCGAAGCTCATGGTGAATGCGATGAGCGCACCGGCGATGATGCTCGGCTTGATTTGCGGGATGATCACCTTGGTCATGGCCTGGAATGGCGTGCATCCCAAATCGAGTGCGGCATCGGTCAGATTCGGATCGAGCGTGCGAAGCTTGGGCATCACCGACAGAATCACAAAAGGCGTGCAGAACATGATGTGGGCGAGCAGCATCGTGACAAATCCTTTGGGAATCGCGATGGCCGAAAACAGCATGAGCAGGCTGATACCTGTGACGATATCGGGGTTCATGACCGGAAGTTCATTCACCCGTTCGACTGTGGAACGCAGAATTTTTCCCGATTTGCTCAGTCCGATGGCCGTAATCGTACCCAGAATGGTGGCCACTGCGGTCGCAAGGACTTCGATGATGATCGTGTAGCACTTCGAATCAAGCATGACGGGATCGGCGAACATCTTCTCGTACCATCGCAGCGAGAATCCGTCGAACCGGGTGAGCGATTTCGAACTGTTGAATGAGAATATGATGATGTAGACGATGGGCAGATAGAAGAACAGCAGCGTGAGTCCGATCACGACTTTCGAAATGATGCCTCTGGTTTTGCGGTATTTTTCCATCACGAATTCTCCTTTGCTGGCTGGACATCAATCTTGCGCGTGAGCCACATCGAGATGATGATGATCACGGCCATAATCATGGAAATGGCCGATCCGAAATGCCAGTCACCAGCGGTGAGGAACTGGCTTTCGATCACGTTGCCGACCAGAACATACTGGCCGCCGCCCAAAAGCTTGGGGATAAAGAATGAACTGACGGCGGGCAAAAAGACGAGCGTAATACCGCTGACGATGCCGGGCATCGACAATGGCAGCGTCACCCGCAAAAAGCTCTGAACCCTGTTGGCACCGAGATCTGCGGCGGCTTCGAGCAGGCTGTTGTCCATCTTGGCAAGCGACGTGTGAATCTGCAGAACCATGAATGGCAAAAAGTTGTAGACCATGCCCAGCGCAACTGCGAAGTCGGTATACAAAAGCGTCACATCCTCAAACCCAAACCATGACAGAATCGTCGACAGCATACCGCCGGTCTGCAAAATGCCCATCCAGGCGTAGGTGCGCACGAGCATGTTGATCCACGTCGGCAGCGTGAGCAGCAATATCAGGATCATGCCGTGGTTGCCTTTGGCCTTGGAAATGATATAGGCCACAGGATAGCCCAGGAATATGCAGATGATCGTCGTCAGAAATGCGATCCAGAGTGATTTGATGACGACGCTGAGGAATGTCGCGTCGGTGATGAATCTTGTAAAGTTGTCGAACGAGAACTGAAATGATGCCACATCGTTGCCCGGGATGGTGAACCCATACAAAACGATGAGGATCATCGGGAGCACGATGAGTGCCGCTATCCACACGATGTATGGACAGGACATCAGGGTAAACTTGTTGATTTTCATCCTGGAATCGTCTCCTTCTCCATAAGGTGGATATCTTCGGGATCAAAAATGAGCCCGACTTCGGTTTCTTCGGCCAATGCCTTGGTCGTCGAGACTTTGTAGCGATAGCCCTTGGTGGCAAATGTAATTTTGTATTCACCCGGCTGGATGTTTTCCCACCAATGCCTTGGTCGTCGAGACTTTGTAGCGATAGCCCTTGGTGGCAAATGTAAT
>CAMKRB010000493.1 GCA_946415045.1 uncultured Myxococcales bacterium | reverse complement strand
CACAGAGAAGGAATCCGCATATTTGCATCTGCCTTCCTACGCTGTCGGCATGCTGTTCCACATCGGGCTGTTTTGCAGCCTACTTTTCTTCTTGCTCTCCTTTTTCCCGTTTCTCAACAGTTGGATTGGGGTCAGTTGCTGGCGCTGGGTGCTTGCCATCCCGCCCGCGATGGCTACGGTTTGCGGTCTCATCCTCTTTTTCAGAAGGTTGCTTTCCAAGGAATTGAAGGTGCTTTCCATGCCCGATGACTTCATTTCCACGGGTTTGGTCACCCTCTTTCTACTGATGACGACGTTTTATCTGAGCTTGTCAACCTGTTGCGGCTCTATTACAATATTATATTATATAAGCAGCATCCTGCTGTTCCTCTACATGCCGTTGGGGAAACTCCGCCACGCGGTCTATTATTTCGCGGCGCGCTACCATCTGGGGTTTTTCTATGGATGGCGGAATGTCTGGCCGAATCACGAGAAAAAATAAAACCCTATGAGACTTGACTTTTTAGGTGCGACCGAAGAGGTCACTGGCAGCAAGTTCCTGCTCACCACGCAGGATGGTATAAAAATTCTGTTGGACTGCGGTATGTATCAGGGTAAAGGTTTAGAAACCGATGCCATGAACCGCGATTTGGGTTTCGACCCTACCAAGATCGACATCGTGCTGCTTTCCCACGCGCATATCGATCACGCTGGGCTTATACCATATATATATAAATTAGGATTCCGCGGCAAGGTGTTCTGCACGCCGGCCACCCGCGATCTCTGCGCGATTATGCTCGCAGACTCAGGCCGCATTCAGGAAGCCGATGCCCGGCAGTTCAACAAGAAGACCGAGCGCGTGGGCAAGACCCCCATCGAGCCGATTTACAACGAGAAGGATGCGGTGGAGTGCATGAGACTGTTCATCAGTATTCCGCGCGGGTTGCATTTCAATATCACCCCGAAGGTGGCCATCGAGTTTATCGACAGCGGCCACATGCTGGGCAGCAGCGCCATCTACCTCACCTTCAAGGAGGGTCGCAAGACGCGTACGCTTTGCTACACCGGCGATGTGGGCCGCTACGACAAGCGTATTCTGCCCGACCCGCAGCCATTCCCATACGCCGACTACATCATCACGGAATCCACCTACGGTGACCGGCTGCACTCCACGTTGGACGAGGCCGACAAGGAGCTGATGCTCGTGGTGCGCGACGCCTGTGCGAAACGCAAAGGCAAACTGCTCATCCCTTCGTTCGCCATCGGCAGGACGCAGGAGATTGTCTATACGCTGCATCGTCTTGAGCTCGCTGGCTACCTGCCCGACATCGAGTGCTTTGTGGATAGTCCGTTAGCCTGCTCCGCTACCAATATTTTCCGGCTGCACGACGACTGCTTCAACGAGGAGATGCGGGAGTTCATGGCCGCCACAAAGGATCCATTTGGCTTCGACAAACTTTCCTACGTGCGTACCATCGACGACTCCAAGGCTCTGAACGAGCACAATCGCCCCTGCATCATCATCTCCGCCTCTGGTATGATGGAGGCTGGGCGTATCAAGCATCATTTGGCCAACAATATTGAAAACCCCAAGACCACAATTTTGTGTGTTGGCTACTGCGCCCCGACCACCTTGGGCGCGAAGATCATGCGCGGTGACGAGAAGGTCTCCATTTTCGGCAACGAGTACAAGGTGCGCGCAACCCTCGCCCGCATCGATGCCTACTCTGGACATGCTGACTATAACGAACTTATACAGTATCTCTCCTGTCAGAAGGGCAACAAGCGGTTGAAAAAGATCTTCGTTGTGCACGGCGAGAACGATGCGCGTGATGCCTACGCGAAACATTTAAAGGATGCCGGTTTCAAACAAGCGTATGTGCCGAAGTTCAGAGAATCCATCGAATTGGTGTAATCTGTATAAACGATGTTCATACTCATCGTCTCCACAATATTAACCCCCTAAACCCTAAACCTTAAACTATGAAGAATACGCTCATCACTGGTGCCAACGGGCAATTAGGCCATTGTCTGCGCGACCTTGCAAAGGAATATCCAGACAATTACCGTTTCTTCTACACAGATGTTGCTGAATTGGATATCACAGATGCAGACGCAATTGACAAATATATTATTGATAATCAAATCAACGTAATTATAAACGCCGCAGCTTACACGGCTGTTGACAGAGCCGAGGACGACGAAGAGAACGCTTATCGAATCAATTGCACGGCTGTGGCCAATCTGTCGAATGCGGCGAAAAAGCACGATTTGAGTCTCTTCCATATCTCCACAGATTATGTTTTTTCCGGCGATTCGAGCAAGCCATACGAAGAAAATGACACGCCTGCACCGAAATCGGTTTATGGATCGACCAAGTTGGCAGGTGAGCGGGCGATTATGGAGAGCGGTTGCCAGGCGGTTGTTATCCGCACCTCGTGGCTGTTTTCTGAATACGGCAACAATTTCGTGAAGACCATGTTGCGTTTAGGCTCGGAACGCGAAAGTATCAATGTAGTGTGCGACCAAATTGGCGGTCCGACATACGCTGGCGACTTAGCTAAGGTTATTTTCCAATTGATTGAGAACGGTTTGGAACATTCCGGGACTGAATTTTATCATTTTGCTAACGAGGGAGTTTGTA
>CAMKRB010000492.1 GCA_946415045.1 uncultured Myxococcales bacterium | reverse complement strand
GCGAACGTTATCGATGATAATGCGTCCGCCTTTTGTACTTTCGATGGTAAATTCCGTAGCAGCAGCGTTTAGGGTTGCAGTATGGGGCTGGGGGGTTGTCTGGTCTTTTTTAAAGCTAATTTCTTCAGAAAAGCTGCCCGCTGTGATCTTTACAATGCCGTTGTCACTCGCGCCGCCCCAGCTGCGATAGTCGAACGCCAGGGATTTTATACCTTTGGTCAGGCCGGTGGCTTTGATATAGTTTGGAACGCTGCTGTTATATTTAAAGATCACCCCCTGACCGTCGATAGAAAAGTCGCCGGCTGTATCGTTCATCTTTGTGCGGCCTTTTACAGACCATGTAATACTATTTTCTTCAAATGTATTCTCTGTTTCATATTTGTATGCTACAGATGTGATATTGTCGAAGGTCTGTATATAATCCCAATCGCCGACGCAGGATGCTTCACCGTTTTCATCGATACAAACCAGGCCCTCGGGACAATTGGATTCGCCCCAGATACCGATGGCATTGCATTTGCGATAACGGTTTTGAGATACACAGGACGTGGTATCTGGCTGGCATTTTTCGCGGCAATCGTTGTTGTAACAAATGGTATTATCAGGACACTGCTGTTTGACCCACTGCGTTCCGTTACAAACCAGCAGATTGTTTTCTGAGTCGCAGGATTTCTCGTTTGCCTGGCATTTCACATCGCTTGCGCATTTGAATGTCGTCGGATCACAGGGAGATGTTTCCGGGCATTTCATCATCCGTACCCATTCGCCATCGCTGCAGATTTCCACATTGCCATCCAAACCGCACTGTTTTACGTCATTTGTGCAAACACTGGGAGTGACGCAGTCCATCTGGGTTTCGTCGCATACTGCAGGCAATTCACATTCGGTATAGATGCGGAATGCATTGGATGTGCAGACTTCGACATTGTTCAGATGGCAGCGTTTGGTGCCCTCGGTACAATCGTCCGGGACACATACGGCACTGTCACAGATGTTGCCAGCACCGCATTCCTCGTCTGTTTCGTAATCATAGCCATCGCTGCAGACCAGCACTTTTGTCATATCTTCGCTGCATTTTTTTGTGCCGATTTCGCATGAAGGCGTTTTGCCGCCCCGACAGATATTGTTCACGCAATCCGCTTTTCCCGGGCACGGCTTGAGTTCGGAGCAGGTATCCAGGCATTTTCCATTATCACAGATCTGGTCCGACGAACATTTGCATGCGGTGCTGTTTTCGGTCGAAGATTCGGCGCAACCGGCTGTGCATAAACACATCAACACTATGAGCGATAACTTTTTCATCCTTTGCCCCCTCCCATGGGACATCGCACAATAGCGATTTCTGCATGGAAATTTCAACACGTTTGTGATGGGAAACCGTTGATTTTATTGGCGATCAGACTACATGGCGCATGTGTGCATACATGAGGATGCAGATCTGGCCGGGGCTATCATCACAGTTGCAGGCGGCGTATTGGCGCAGCCAATAGACGCCTGGGCGAGCCGTATCGCCGGGAAAACGACGCAAAGCGGCGTTTGAACGGGCGATAGGCGAGCGACGATCAGAGCAAAATGCCGTTGAGGAGGATGCTGGCGATGGTGAAGTAGATGATGATGCCGGTGGCATCGACGATGGTGGTCACGAATGGCGCCGATGCGCTTGCGGGGTCGACGTGGCAGAGTTTGAGCAGGAACGGGAGCATGGAGCCGACAAGCGACCCGTAGATGACGAGAACGCCGACGCTGATGGCGATGGTGGCGCTGAGGTGAACGAGCACGCCGGCGCCTTCGGGAAACATGCCCATGAAATGATAGACGAGTGCAACGCCGAGGCCGCACAATGCGAGGGTGAGACCGAGTGCGCTGCTGACGATGAGTTCGCGGCTGAAAACGCGCAACACGTCTTTGAGCTTGATTTCTTCGAGGGCCATGGCGCGCGTGATCAGCGTCGCGGCCTGGGAACCGGTGTTGCCGCCCGAGGCCATGATCATCGGCACGAAAACGCCAAGGATGATCGCCGTTTCCATAGCTTCGGAATAGTGATCCATCACGCGGGTCGTGACAAACGAGCAGCAGAACAGCACGACCAGCCATCCGATACGCTTTTTGTACATTTCGGTGAACGAGGTCTGGAGGTAGTCGTTGTCGAGGGCCGCCATACCACCCATTTTCTGGATATCTTCGGTGGCCTCTTCCTGGACGACGTCGACGATGTCGTCGATGGTGATGATACCTTTCATCACGTTGTTTTCGTCGACAACGGGCAGTGCGTACGAATCCTCGCGGGCGAACATCAGCGCGACCGATTCCTGGTCCATATCCTCGTCCAGAACCGTCGGCTCGTCGTCCATGATTTCGCTGATTTTGCGGTTGCCGTCGGCCTTGAACATATCCTCGAACGAAACGACGCCCATCAGATGCTGCTGACCGTCGAGCACATAGATGTAGAAGAACGTTTCGAGTTCGTCTCGGATTTGCTTGCGGACATAAAGAATGGCCTCGTCGACGTTCATATCGGGGCGGCAGCGGGCGAAACGCGGGCTCATCAGACCGCCAGCCTCGTCTTCCTTATACGCCATCAGCGCATCCACTTCTTTCTGGATTCGGCCGTGCAGATAGCCCTTG
>CAMKRB010000491.1 GCA_946415045.1 uncultured Myxococcales bacterium | reverse complement strand
AAACCTGGGGTACATAAAACTCATCAGGAGCGCGGTGATCATGGCCATGACGACGCGGAAGCTGACGTATCTGAAGACGTTGAGCGGAGCGAAGTAATCGCGCAGCTCGTAAAGATACATAAACATAGACGTTCCTTTGTACTTTGTCTGAGGGAAAGGATGATGCGTGGATGTGTTACATATTGAAGAAATCCAGGACGCGTTCGAGTTTTGCGCTGCGACTGCCTTTAACCAGGCAGAGCATCCCTGGATTGAGAGAGGGTTTTAGCCAATTGATGCCGCTTTCGAGATCGTCGTTTGAAACGCATCGGATATCATTCAAATCCATGCCGGATTCAGTGGCACCGACGCGGTAATCATTGGCGAAATCGCCGACGAACAGCATTTTTCGGGCACCGATTTTACCGGCGAGTTTTCCGATTTCGCGATGGAAATCAGGAGACTGCGGTCCGAGTTCCCCCATTATCCCAAGGATGATGCATCGTTCGTCCTTATTTGAAATTTTTGAAACAAGCAAAAGCGCCTGCTCCATGCTTGCGGGATTTGCGTTGTATGCGTCGTGCAGAAAAACGATATTGTCTGCAGAGATGCGGCGTTCGAGGCGTCCCGATGGCAGTTTAATGGATTTGCATGCGTTGTTGAGATCCAGAGCGGAATGGAATGCATCGCGCACGGCGGTGTAGGCGACGAGGAAATTGCTGATATTGTGCGCGCCAATCAGAGGGAGATGTACGTGAAAGTGACGGATTTGTGCGGGGTCTGCAGAATCGTTGAGGACGAATTGAGTATCGACGGCCGAGAGCTGGACTTGATCTGCGGAGATGGGTGTATTGTCACCGCACCAGATAGCTTCGACGGAATCGGGGATGCAGGAGAGATAGTATTTTTGAAGTACAGATGGGAGGATGATTTTTTTGAGTCCTGTTGCATGTAGCAGTTCACCCTTTGCATTGGCGACGCCCTGGAGAGAGCCAAAATGTTCGATATGTGCGGGTCCGACACCGGTGATAATGCCGATGTCCGGTCGTCCGATATCGCTGAGATACCTGATTTCGCCAGGTGCGTTGGTGCCCATTTCGAGCACGGCGATATCGTGTGTGGTTTTCAGCATCATGACGGTCATGGGGAGTCCGACGAAGTTATTGTGATTGCCTTGTGTTTTGAGCACATGGTGTCCTGCGCTTTCGAGCAATGTGGAGAGAATTTCTTTTGTCGTTGTTTTGCCGTTCGAGCCGGTGATTCCGTAGGTTGTGAAGTTACCGAGAGTTCGGCGTTTTTGGAGGATGGCAAAAGCGAGTTTTCCGAAAGCCGAGAGGACGTCATCGACGACGAATAGGGTAAACGATTCGGGGACATCGAGTTCCCTGGAAACGATGGCAGCGGGGCCGCCGCTTTGAATGACCTGTGTGATGAAATCGTGAGCGTCGAAGCGTTCACCTTTAAGTGCGACGAACAGCGAATCGTCAGTAATCGTCCGACTGTCGGTCGTGACATGTCGAAAGCGCCGTTCATGAGGATGAATGATGCGTGCTCCAATTGCCGCAGCCAGTTCATCCATAGATAGTAACGAGATGATGTATTCATCCATGAATCGATCTCCCTGTAATGCGCGAAACTGCGCCGTTCGGAAGTGTACATCAGGGATGAATTTTTGAAAGTTTTGGGCGTATTGAGATCGGGGATGGTGCGAGGGGCAAAAAAAAGTGCGAGTGGAGGCAGAAAAAAAAAGAAAGGCTTTGTGAATTGATTGATATCTGATACTTTACGCATAGCGAATGCACCTGTCTGTTTGCTATAGGGGCTGTTCATGAGAAGACGGAAATTTGGCATCTGCTTAGTGGCGACGCTGCTGTCATCCTGGTTGGTAACCAGTGCGGCGGCACAAGAAGTGGAAACCGTTGAATCGGGTTCTGATGCGCAGGCGAGCGGTGGTTTTGATTTTGCGCCAGCGCCAGTGGACTACAGTCGAACGGATTCATACCGAGAAGGCGCCTGGATGTGGGGAATGTCGGCGGATCAGCTGCTTCTGGGCGGATCGACATCCGTAAGTGGTGATGCCGGCGATAAAGAGACCATCTATGTTGGTGGTGTAGGCAATATCGTTGTGAGCAACAATTCAGGCGGCAGCTGGTATGAGGGGTATTCATTTGCTTCTGTTGGCCGCAAAACATCCGGTGATGATGAAGATGAAGACGGGGCAGATACAGAGCGATACATCAGACCCGGCAATGCGGAAGACATGCGGGCGAACCGTCTGAGGGAATATCTTCGCACGGAGATAGAGAATCAGCTGGGGTCATCGGATCTTGCGGATTCCCTGCTGGATGATATCACCGACGATGAACTGCTGGATGCGAAAGACATCAACGATTTGGATACAATTGCGAGTCTGAATCTGGACCTCGAATCGGATTTGACGCAGATACCGCTGGTTTCGATGGAGCAGGGCGGCGGAGTGCTGCTATCGGACTACGACACATTTATTTCGCGCTATATTATGATGCGCGGAGCCGGAGCCGAAGAAGAGCAGGCCGTGAGCGCAGCGGCGGACAGTCCGGCTGTGTGGTCGATAGAGTCGACGACGGTGGCGACTTATGCAGTGACATCCGACAGCATTTATCTGACGATCGACAAAG
>CAMKRB010000490.1 GCA_946415045.1 uncultured Myxococcales bacterium | reverse complement strand
ACGGCCTGCGGCCGTAATACTTGATTCTGTGCAGAGACACATATCACGTATAAAGTCAAGCCTGGGGCTGAACTGTTACCATTGTTGGTTATATCTCGATCCATCGTGCATTATTTTTGGCCTATTTTTGAAAAATTGCCACATATTGTCACGAATTGTGTTTAAATGCACTTATCCCTGTATCTGGGGATGAATCTTCATGGGCGGGATCGAAGAATCATGGCTGAGCTGCTTCCTTCATTTGAAAAGAAAATCGGTGAAACCGTGCAAACCACAGCACGAATCACGCGAGTGCGCTATACATCTCCCGACGGCACCTATGCGATTCTGGATGCAGTCACGCGAAAGCGCATCGATTTTACCATGGTCGGTTCCCTTGCCTCGTTTCACGTAGACGAGGAAGTCCGCGTGCGCGGCACCTGGGTCGACTCCAAATACGGCGTACAGCTCAGGGTTGAACATTGTGAAGTCGCTTTGCCAACCTCAAGCGTCGGTTTGGCGAGGTTTTTGTCGTCGCAGCTCACCGGAATCGGGCTGCGCATGGCCGAACGCATCATCCAGCGATTCGGCGAAAACACCGTCTCTGTGCTCGATAATGAACCCGATCGCCTGCTCGAAGTCAGCGGCATTTCGAAAAAAAAGCTCCAGACCATCAAGGATGAATGGGCCGAAAAACAGAGCTCGCGGCAGACCTTTGTCTATTTGCAGGGCCACGGTCTGTCCTACGATTTATCCGCTCGACTGATTGCGCACTACGGCAACAGAATTATCCCAATTCTCACGCAGCAGCCCTATCTGCTGGCCAAGGAAATCAATGGCATCGGATTTAAACGCGCCGACCAGATCGCAACGCAGATGGGCATTTCGCCAGATAACCCAATGCGCATCGAAGCCGGCATCGACTATGCGCTCTATGATGCCGAGAATACCGATGGCCATTGCTATCTGCCGCTGCCGCTGTTGATCGCAAATGCATCCAGGCTGCTGCAAATCCCCGAAGACGCTATCAAACCTCACATCGACGGACTCATTGAACGGCGATCGATTCGCAAAGATACCGACGATAACGGCGAAACCATCATTTACCGCGCTTTTATGTGGAACCTCGAGCGAGCGGTTGCGGCAGAAATCGCAAGAATGGTGAATGCATCGTCACATGCGAAGCCCACGGACGACGATTTGAGCCGCATTCGTCAAATCGAAACACACCTCGGCATCGAACTGGCAGAAACCCAGCGACAGGCTGTGATTACCGGCCTTGCCGAAAAATTCATGGTGATCACCGGCGGCCCGGGAACCGGTAAAACAACGCTGGTCCGCGTATTCGTTGCTGCAGCCGAAGAACGTGAGATTCCGGTATTCCTCGCCGCGCCCACGGGACGCGCAGCCAAACGCCTCAACGAAACGACCGCTCACGAAGCCAAAACCATTCACCGGCTGCTCGAATATGCCTATTCCGACGATTCTCACGGTAATTTCACACGCGATCGCGATAATCCATTGCCTGCCGGCATCTACATCATCGACGAAGCCTCGATGATCGATCTGGCTTTGATGCGCGCATTGCTCGTCGCATTGCCGGACGAAGCGAGCATCATCTTTGTCGGCGACGTCGATCAGCTCCCCAGCGTCGGTATGGGCACTGTTCTGAAAGACTTGATCGAATCCCGGCGCCTGCCCGTAATTCGTCTCAAAACCGTATTCCGGCAAGCCGAACAAAGCAAAATCGTTCAAAACGCTCACCGCATCAACGACGGCATTTATCCGCTTGTACCAACGCGCGAGGAAATGATGGATCCGCGCTGCGAATTTTTCTTGTTCAATGCAGCCACTCCGGAACATGGCGAGCATTTGATTGAACAATTGGTCTGCGAAAAACTGCCCAAACGGTTTGGACTCGATCCGATGAGCGAAATCCAGGTTTTATGCCCGATGCGACAGAATACCGGCGGTGTCGAGCACATCAATCAAATCCTGCAGCAGCGCCTGAATTCGGGCGGTATGCCGCTCGAAGGCAGTTACCAGGGATTCCGCATTGGCGATCGCGTCATGCAGCTGAAAAATGATTACGATCACGACGTCTTTAACGGTGATATCGGGACGATTATGGCTTCGCAGGGCAACAAAACGCTCATTGAATTCGACGGCCGCGTCGTCGAATACACCAAAAAACACATGGAAAACCTTGCACTTGCATATGCCTGCACCGTACACAAATCACAGGGCAGCGAATATCCCGCCGTGATCTGTACGTTTCTGCGCAGCCAGAGCTTTATGCTGCAGCGCAATCTGGTCTACACCGCACTCACCCGCGCCCGGCGAATCGCCATTTTCATCACAGATCAATACACGCTTAAATCTGCCATCGAAAACAACCGACCCGCCGATCGATATACCCGACTGGCCTGCAGAATCGCCGATTTGCTCAGGTAATTATTTATCCAAATCACACCCGTTTTTTGACATGCCGCCGTGATGCGAGCAAGTGCCGCTGCCTTCCGAAAACGACCAAGTACCGTCGCAGCAACGCGACACGGGAATCGCAAAATACGCAGCAATGGCCAATGCAATCACAGCCAGCGTCATCAAAATGGGGTGTCTTTTGAACGCAAGCAGCAACAATCCCAGAATATGGAACGCC
>CAMKRB010000489.1 GCA_946415045.1 uncultured Myxococcales bacterium | reverse complement strand
AAAGGATGCAGATTGTAAATCAAATAAATGCGTGAATGAACTGTGCAGATGCACGGGAACTGGTGGAGAGCAATGTAATTCCCGTACAGATATGGCGGGAAATGTTCTCAACGAATACAATTGCGTCGCGCCGCTTGAAGGTGATGAAGAAGGCGGAAACGTATGCCGTGCCATCCGCAGCAATGCGACTCGCGTCACCGGTGTGCGCGTGATGCGCGATCGCCTCGATCGCTGGACGAGTTCCCGCAATCTCTGGAATCAGCATGCTTATTCCATTACCAACATCAATGACGATATGACGATTCCAAAAACGAGCAGCTGGATTCAGAATTTCCTCAGCGATTCTCCCGTGCTGAATAATTTCCGACAGAATGTTCAGGGCGAACGCGGCGCAAATTCCGCCCCGGATATCACCGGAAAACTCGATAAGAGCAATCTTTGTACAAAAACAGACGAAGGTATCACTCTGACCGGAAAAATTTGCAATCGCGGCACCAAAATGGTCGCCTCCCTCATGCCGGCTTCTTTCTATAAACTGGATGCCGATGGCAATCAGGTCGAAAAGTATTGTACGGCATATACAAAAGAAAATGTTCCAGTCGGCGGATGTATGGATGTTTCATGTGTCATCAAAAGTGATCAGATCGAAACCGGTATGAAGGTTCGCATGGTTTCCAACGATGATGGCAACGGCGGAAGAACAACGGTCGAATGCATCGAGGACAACAATTCCGATGAGATCGTTCTCGAACATTGTGCTGTGAATTAGTCGTGCAATTACCGCCGGAGGTCGCATCGCGCTTGCCTCCGGCTGCTGTCAGGCGCCCATGCAGGGCGCTGACGGCTGCGCCCTGCTTGCGTATCGAATGATATAATACAATGTCTCACCACGATTGCCGATTTGATAGATAGAATGATATGAATCAAAGTTCCGGGACCAAAGATCTGAACAAGCTAAAGAACATTGAGCTTTCAAAGACCAATCCACCCGAAAAAACGTCACGGATGTTTGCATCGCTGAAGTTTATTACACTGGTGCGCTGCCTTTATGCAGTACTGGTCATGATTTACAGCGTGCTTTGGCTCAGCAACAGTCATATTGCAAGCGATGATTTCCGACTGATGCTGGGATGCATCATCGAAATCTTTGTATTTACAGGCGTCAGCTCTTTCGCTTTGCTGAGGAACCGGTTTATCAGTGCTGTGACTTATATCGGGATGTTCCACGATGCATGTCTGGCTGCGTTTTTTGTGATATATTCGGGGTTCAGCGAAAGCCCGTTCATGTATTTGTTCCTGATCATTCCTCTGTATGGCGGTATCATTCAAAAGAAGCGAGGCGGCATCATCGGTGCGCTTGTCGTCACCGCAGTTCTGGCCATATTGTGTTTGCTCGTGGTTCCCTATATCTACAAGATGCTGCCGAGCGCCATACACGATATTATGCAAAAAATGCCCGGAGGCAGGTACGTTCTGAGCAAATTCACACCGCTCGCCGTTGCCTCGTTTGGGGTGGGGGTGCTCACCGGACAACTGGCAAGCATGTATGCGCACGCCGAATCCAGATTCATCACAACCGAACGCGAATTCTCCGGATACCGCGGTATTTACAATATCCTGCTCAATACGCTCCCCATCGGCGTCGTCATTATCAATTCCGAAGCCAACCAGATCGTCTACGTCAACGCAAAAGCCAAAGCGCTTATCGGTGATTCCAATGATGACATCATCAGGTATTTAAAAGACCTTGATCTCAGCACCGACAACGGATCTGTGCATGCCACGGTTTTTCGCGATCCCCACTATCTGAGCATCGAAAGGTTCGGGTTTTCACCCGACAAATCCATCCAGTTGTATGGCTATAATATCATCGATGTGACTGCTCAAAAACTGGACGAAATGAATCGCGCACGCCGCCAGCGCCTCGAATTGCTCGGTGAATTCTCTGCCAAAGTTGCCCATGAAATCCGAAATCCGCTCGCCTGCATCAGCGGATGCAACGAGATGCTTCAGGCGGATGCTCAGACGGACGATCAGATCCAGATTCACGATATGATGTCGCTTGAAATCGAGCGCCTCAACAGCCTGCTCAGCGATATTCTGGTCTTTTCCAGACCCCCGAAACTCGAGCCCAAACCCATTCTGCTCTACCAGATGCTCGAGGCGCGGCGCACCATCTTTTTGAGCGACAAAAAATGCGAACAAATGCAGGTCGTTTTGAATGTGCCTCGCGATATGGAGATCACCGCAGATGAAACGACGATGAGCCAGATCGTCATGACACTGTGGCGAAATGCGGCCGAAGCTACAGATTATAAGGGGATTCTTACAGTCACTGCACAAGCCGAACCCGTCGAAATTGCGTTCAGCGATGACGGCCCAGGTATCGATGAAGAAGTCGCGTCACGCATCTTCGAGCCATTCTTCACTACCAAAGCCAATGGCACCGGTCTTGGACTTGCCACTGCCCGACAGCTCGCTGTCGATAACGGCTTCACGCTGATGTGGCATTCCGAACGAAAAGCATTTCTGCTGCTGCCCAAAGATTCAAATGAATAAACAAATTCAATTGAATAAAATGATGATATCTGCGTTTCGCCGTCGGTCATGCGGAATTGCCCGCAGCTCTTTTAACTACTTTTA
>CAMKRB010000488.1 GCA_946415045.1 uncultured Myxococcales bacterium | reverse complement strand
TCATCAGCGGATTTTGATATTTACGACGCTGGGACGCGTGTTTGCGCTGAAGGTGTATGAGCTTCCGCAGGGGAGCCGCACGACCAAGGGCAAACCGATTGTAAATATGATTCCGAAGCTGGATCCGAACGAGGATGTGGAGACGATTCTGCCGCTTCCGCAGGAACTGAACGGCGGCTACATCATGATGGTGACCGAGGCCGGCACGATGAAGAAGACGCCGATCGAGGCGTTCCAGCGGGTGAACAAGAATGGATTGAAGGCGATTACGTTCAGGGAAGGTGACAAGCTGATTTCGGCGCAAATCGTACACGACGAGGATACGGTGCTGCTGGTGTCGGCGAATGGCGCATCGGTGCACTTCGATTCAAAGATTCTGCGCCCGATGTCGCGCACAGCGATGGGCGTTCGCGGCATGAAACTGCGCGAAGGCGACCGGCTGATCGGCATGGAAATCATTCACGATATGGGCAGTATGCTGTTGACTGTGACTGAACGCGGCTATGGCAAACGCACGCCGATTTCGGAGCACAGGCTGCAGGGACGCGGTGGCATGGGTATCCGCGCGATCAACGTGAATTCGCGCAATGGCAAAGTCGTGGGCGCTTATATCGTTCAGGACGATGATCACCTGATGCTGGCGACGGATAACGGCACCATCATTCGCACGCGGGTGAGCGAGATCCGCATCACAGGCCGAAACGCAAGCGGCGTTCGTTTGATGAACGTTGGAGAGAACGAGCATGTGGTGGCAGTCGCAGCATTTTCGGATGAATCGGATGACGATGTCGAGCTGACTTCGGTGCCTGTTGACGATAATCCAATCGACGATGGTGAGGAATTGCCGGAGGATGATTTGGATGAGTCGGTGGACGATGTGGATGAGCCAGAAGATGATGGAGGGGATGAGGCTTAATCATTTTTTCATCCTTTTGGACGGCTAGCGCCGTAAGCATATTCTTTTTGCGGCTACGCGCCGCAGGCGGGTAGGGGGTGTGCTGCCGCGCACACCCCCTACCGTCCACAGTTCGCAATATCAAATCCGCTTTGTCTCTCGCGCATAGCGCTTCGACTTGCGCATTTGATTTGCTCACTGGCCTCTCGATTCGCACCGTTCACTGGACGGTGCTCATCTCGGGCCCCCCGCGCGGCCGGGGGGAGAATCCCCCCGGTCCCCCCATCCGCACGCAGTTCTATTTAATCTGATGCACGCCTGTGAATCGCCATCCAGGCGAGCACAGGCGTAAGCGCCGACGTCCTGTCGGCGCATCATGGATCATTGCTCATCATGACGGCCTGCGGCCGTAATGTTTGGTTTCAGCCCAGATTAACAGTTAGCTTACCATGCTGCATTTAGTATGCAGCAATTGGGGATGATAGGATCAGCAACCATTGTTTTGGCGGATAATGAAGTTAAGCAGATATCTCATTATTGCATTACTCCTGGCCGGATGTGACGGTGGCGGGGGACGCGTGTATGAAGATGAAGCAGCGCCGCTGAATCTTTCGATCGTTCCGAATCCCGAAGAGCGGCTGGCGCAGGCAGCATCTGCATCTGCAGCTGCGGCCGGATCTGACGCAGATGCAGATGCCTGTGCGGGCGAAGATTGCGATGCAAATGCTGAGGATGCGGACAAAACTGAGGCATCCGCAAAGGCTAACGATAAGAAGAACGGCAAGGATAAGAAGGACGCGAAAAAGCCAGCGGAAACGCCGGTCGTTTCGAACTATGCGCGAATTTCGGCGCTTTGCCCGAGAGTTGCGGGCGAGATCCGCACGATGCATGTCGAAGAGCCGACGCTTGTGGCGAATTACGATCTTGAGACGCTGGGTGTGATTCGCGTGCAGGTGACCGAAGGCACGATGAATGACTGCTTAACGGCAGCGATCGAAGATGGCGCCGAGGTCTTGTCGCGATCACCCGAAATGCTCGAATTATTTTATCCGACGCGGCTGGAATATTTCTTTGATGAAGCAAGGGCGCGCATTGATCACGATGCGATCGAGGGCCGGTGGAGCGATTCACAAAAGCGGATTATTCCCGGTGTTTCGGGGCGAAAGCTGGATGTGGATGCATCGCGCAAATCCTTTTTTGAAGCACTGAAATCCGGCCGCGATTCGTTTGAACTCGTCATCGTGCCGGAACCCGCGTTTTCGACCGATATTTCGTCTGTGGCGGATTTTAAGCCGAGCGTTTTAATCGGCGAATACAAGACACAGTTTTCGAAGAAAAAGAATCGAACGATCAATGTCAAGCTGGCGGCTTCGTTTATGGATGGGATATTCCTGATGCCGGGTGCGTCGTTCTCGTATAATGCCTGGGTCGGCGAACGCAGTGAAGCGCGTGGATTTAAAGAAGCGCCGGTGATCGAGAACGGCGAAATGGTCGAGGGACTGGGGGGCGGCGCTTGCCAGGTATCTTCGACGATTCATGCTGCGGCGCTGATGAGCGGTCTGGATATCCTGGAACGCTATAATCATTCGCTGCCGTCGCATTATATCGGCAAGGGACTGGATGCGGTCGTGAGCTACCCGATGCTGGATTTGCGGGTGAGGAATAACCTGGAAAGACCCGTGGTGCTGCGTTTGAGCATTCAGGACACGACGCTGATCGCCCGGTTTTATTCGGACCAGCCCAAGCCATTCAAA
>CAMKRB010000487.1 GCA_946415045.1 uncultured Myxococcales bacterium | reverse complement strand
TAGCGCACTTTATATCATAGTTTCAAGTGGATATTACACCTACACCAAATCACCGATGCTGCCTCAGTATGAGCTGTTCATTGATCTGAGCGTCCATCGTGCGGTTCATCTTAAACAGAATCAACACGATAATGGCCATAATGATGCACAAAATCGCTACGCCAAGAAGCCGCATCTGACGTTTGCTGCGCCGCGAATTGTCCTGATTCAGCCGTTCGAGCATCATCTGTTTCCAGGCATCCGGTGACAATTCCTGGCCATGCCTTTTTTGATACTGCTCAATTGCCCATGCCGCATGCGCACGATTGGCTTCTTCATCGTCATCTTCGGCACCGTCAGAAATTTCTTTGGCGTCCCCATCCAAATTGCCGGTATCCGGGTCAGCAGCGATTTCATTCGCCGGATCGGATGCAGGCATTTCGCTGTTGCCAAGCACATGATCAATGGCAGCCACAAGCAGGCTCAGCTGCACGGGTTTATACAGCGTTTCGCGGACATCCAGCTGTTCCAGAACTGGATGAATCGCCTTGTCACGAGCATCCACAACCGCGATGCGTCTGGATTTTGCCAGTGCACTTTGCGACAGAAACTGCCGCACACAATTGCTGTTATCACTCGTAATATAGAATACGATGCAGTCTGGTTCGGATTTATTAGAAATTAATTCGTCCAATTCTGCGCGTGCGACCCGAAAACCGACGTGGCTGAGCGCATTGCGCACAACTTCGTAGGCATCCGATTGACACCCTGCCAGGTATATGGACTGATCAGACCGCACACGTCCTCCAACGGAACTATGGGAGCAGGCAGTGTATCAGGGCCACTGCCGATGTGCTGGGTTGTTAAAAAAAAAGACGCTCAATTGAGCGTCTTTTTAAATGCGAAGAGGGGGGGTCGAACCCCCACCCCGTAAACCGGGATTAGCCCCTCAAACTAACGCGTCTACCAATTCCGCCACCTTCGCATGGGACTGATTCATGCACCTTCATGCATCAACCGGCGCGCCTTATACGCTTTTGATCACCATTTGTCAATAAAAAAGAAAAAAGAAAAAGCTATGTTGTAACAATTCAGCCCTTACACCATGAACGCCGTCGGCGTTCAATATCAATAGCCCCCGGTTGGCGCGTAGCGACTACCGGGGGATCAAGGGGTTCCCCCTTTTTTCCCAAATTTTTGCCAGCCCATTAGGCTGGCAAAATTTGGGAAAAGGTGAAAAGAAAAGGTGAAAAGAAACTGCCTTATCCCCCGGCGTTGCCGGGGGCTATTGATATGCAAGCCCTAACGGGCTTATATGCGGTGGTATGCGCCACTTCGTGGCGCACCTGATGATTACTATTCATTATTCACTACTCACTCATACAATTTCTCTATCTCCGCCTTATACCGCTTCTCCACCTCTCGCCGTTTCAGTTTGAGCGCCGGTGTGAGCAGGCCGTTCTGAATCGAAAATTCGTCCAGAATAACCGCAAACTTCGTCGGTTTCTCATACCCTCTGAAGTCTTTGGACAGCTTTTGAATTTCAGCGTTCAGTGCATCGTGCAATTCCGTGTTCTGGCATAAATCCTCATCATCCGGGATATTGTGCGACTTTTTGAACTGCGCAATATAACCATCCGTCGGGCGAATCAGTGCAATGTTATACGGCCGGGCCGCACCAAAAATCACCGCATGTTCAATCGCGGTCGATGTATTCAGCTTTTCTTCCAGTGCCGCAGGAACCACATATTTCCCGTTTTCCAGCTTGTATTGCTCTTTCACACGTCCCGTCAGATACAGATAACCGTCGCTGTCGATATAGCCCAGATCTCCCGTATGCAGCTCGTGCTCTGATGTCAGAGCTTCCTGCGTCAGCGTCGGCGCATTGTGGTACTGTTTCATCACACAATGACCGCCCACGATCACCTCACCAGATTTTTCATCTGCACAGTCTTCGAGCTGTTCAATCCGAACCTGATTACAATCCAGCACACGACCAACAGAACCAAATTTAACGCGATTATGCTTGTTCACAGCTATGATGGGTGACGTTTCTGTCATACCATAGCCTTCAAAAATGGTGATGCCAAAGCTGTCAAAGAATTCGATGATTTCCGGTGCGAGCGCAGCCCCACCGCTGATGCAGAACCTCAGTGCACCGCCCATCGCCTCCTGAATTTTAGGACCAATCAGGCGGCGAAGCACCTTCTGTCCGACCTTGTCGATCGCCGAAAGTTTATTGGCGTGCGCTTTAATCGACAAATTGTCAGTCACCTCAAACAATTTGCGCGCAATCGGGTTCTCATGTGCGACTTCGTGGATCGTGTCGTAAAACTTGTTGAACACTTTCGGAACGCCCACCAGAATTGTCGGATGCGTCTCTTTAAGGTTTTCCCGAATCGTGCGCGCAGATTCGGCCAGCGCGACGGATGCACCAAAATACGGGAAAATATGCAGTTCGACCGTTTTTCCAAAAGCATGTGCCCACGGCAAAAATGACAGCGATCGATCCGCACAGGATGCATCAAATCCAGCAAATGTATGAATCACATTCTGCACGATGTTGTGATGCGTGAGTTCAACGCCCTTGGGCATGCCCGTCGTTCCACTCGTATACAGAATATCGGCCAGCGCATATTCATCGATATCAATCGCCTTTTGTCCCTCGGGATGCGATTCAATCAGCTTGCCGA
>CAMKRB010000486.1 GCA_946415045.1 uncultured Myxococcales bacterium | reverse complement strand
TATACTACTAACACCAACCAATTTTCCAATCACACTAGCAATCACACCAGCAATTGTCCATGAGCCATGTAAGAACTCAACATTATTATATATACCAGAAATAGACCCCGTACAATCTGTTGGTATAGACATTTCACCGATCACGCCGCCAGAATCCCCACGTACTTTTATCAAATCCACTTTATTATATAGCCAATAACTCGAACTATGTTCTGACTCATATTTATCACGGGCAAGCACGGGTCCGCACATTTCAACGCCTCCAGCGAAACCGCCTATAACAGAAGCTCCTAAGATATTATGAACGACATTCACAACGATATTCTTCTCACCTTCGAAATGATCGACATACCCGATTGCACCACCGACATAGCCATTTCCCTCAATTTCCACACTTCTGATAAAGCTGGTGTCGTCGTTCATCACATTGCCGTACCCGACCAAACCACCGGTGTAATCGCCATTTCCGCGTATTTTTCGATTCGTGACGTCATAGTTACAACGCATATAACCGTTTCCCAAAACACCGCCGGTACGCTCATAGCCTTCAATCGTGTCATTATGCACTTCCAACGCGCAGAACTGGATGTCTTCACCGGATGCATTCCCAAACACGCCTCCCACGTTATTGTGTCCCAATATGTTCATATTGTTTGACCATAAGGATAATGATTCCAATTCGTTCACATTGCCCAAAAAGCCGCCAACGTTGTTTGCATTCGGTGCATGGATGGTGACCCCATCCAGCTTAATGTTGGTAAATTGATTTTTGATGAGTTCCGGATAACTGTTTATTGCGCTTCCCGCAAAACTTCCAATACCATCATTGCCGGCATCATAGCTATCAATACTTGAAGTAATCGTTACATCATCCAATATTACAGAATCAATTACTTTTGCCAACAATCCGGAAACATACCCCAATGCATTCAGTTCGAACGTGATATGTTTGATACTGGACAGAAAAACATCGTAAAACAACGAGTTCATCAGAGAACAAGGGCGTGGTCTGTCATCAGACGTCATCTCGAATTTGATGGAATGACCTTTGCCATCCAGTTCTGCAAAAGCGAAATAAGGAATTTGTGCTCGCATCGAATAGCATTCGCTGTCACTTATGATCATCTTTTCGTAATGGTCATCATAAAGATTGATATCCTTTTCCAAAAAAATCCTGATTGGATGGATTGCATCCGGTGCAGCTGGTTCTTTGCCATTCATACAAGATATATAGGAATGACTATTTTGATCGGTCTTCGTTTTACATTCATTACATTTGTATGTATATCGAACCCCGTTTGAGCACTGAATTCTTTTCGTATTGGATTCACATACATCGCTTTCATTCGTACATGCATAAGTGTTGTATTTCTTTTCCAACAAAGATTTCAGATAAATCAAATCAGCCGCATGATAGATATAGTACTTTTCTTCGCGATCATTATATATGCCGCACATTTTGGCAGCATACAGCTCTTTATCACTGTTATCTTTTTGGTAACATATCGGTCTTTCTGCACCATTCACGACTTCAACGAACAGTTCATCTTTTGAACGACACAATCCATTGTCATTCAAAAACAGTTCGTACTCTTCTTTGGTCTTATCAGCTATGGCATTGATCTCCAATTTCGTGATTTGGATATCATCTCTTGTCCAGCAGAAATCATGATCATCGTCGACTCCATCTCCGTCGGTATCTAGCACGTCACAATTGCCAACTGCATTTGTGCTAGATTTGCCTTTTGTAGGATTATTGGGGCATGCATCCAGACAATTGATCACGCCGTCGAAATCGTCATCTTTTGTATCTTCATACACACCACAGCCGCACTCACCAGGCATGAATTTGGCGTCGTCATCGGGACAAAGGTCTTCGATACACACATCGACATTCTTTGGCTGCGCATTATCATCCATACAATCCGGCAGTTCAATCGCTGTGTGATGCAAGTCGAGGTAAGCCGCGGTATAGGCTTCTGCAAAATCGATCACATCGCTGCAGGATTTCTTCACAAACCGCATTTCGCTCTGATCGGATTCATCTGTCAGATTCCGGCACGAGCTCACGATGCATGCATTATCTGCGCATCCGGCGATACTGGCTGAAATCCAGGTGGCGTTGTTGTGGTAAAGATTTGGCAGCCATGATTCGATGCAATCGGTTTTGGGTGCGCCTTCTGCTCCACATTCGCGCGTGCTATTCTTTAAACATGCGCGGTTTGAAAGGATATAGCCCTGCTTGCACGCAGAAGCCACACAGCGGCCCGAGTCGCAATTTGGAATATCCACGCCCTCTAGCTTTGTACAATCCTCGCCAGAAATTCCACACTCATGTACTGAATCAGGGAGACAGACATCCGACATCACCTGCGACATGGATACATCCAGATTCTGCGATTTGTGGAAGCCTGATTCACATTCAGACACAACGCAGCGATAGGCAGCCTGGCTATCGGCTGCATCGTTTCTGACTTCGCAAACCGCCGATTTTACGCCATAACTCATACAATTATAGTGCGAACGCCCGCAATCGTTTGGTTCTGCAGGAATTGGTATACACCTGCCGTCTTCCGAGAGCGTTTCGTTTGGTTCGCAAGGATCTTCGAGCGAGCAGCCTGCCGCACATACTAAGGCTGCGACAAACCATAATATCGTGAAACCATATAATGCTTTGATATTCATCGT
>CAMKRB010000485.1 GCA_946415045.1 uncultured Myxococcales bacterium | reverse complement strand
TCCGCCCCTTCGGTAAAATTGTCTGAAGCTCCGACACAGTCGATTTCTGCAGCTGCCAACTATGGTCTGACAATTCTGTTTATCGCTATCATCTTTTTGGTTTTGCTCATTCTTGGATTGATCGTTTTTCTGCTTAACAGAAACGATACCAAAGATATTGCGGATGCACCAATCGTGGAGCCCAGCCACAATGAATGGATCTTTTCACTTGGGTCCTCGGTCGAAGGCGTATCGGTGACTGATGCTGAAACCGGTAAAGAACTATGCATCACGCCCTGCCGGATTTCGCTCTTCAATGAGGATTTGCCCAAAATCACGCGCTTTCACAAAAAAGGTTACTATGATCAATCGATCATTATCACCAGTCAGGATTATGAATCCACAAAAGGCTTTTATAATCTCACCATGAAAGTGTCCAATGCGCCATCCATACAGGTCGCGTCGAAACAGACGTTTGATGCATGGCGAATCGCCGGTTCTCTGGCAGATCGCGACGAAGCCGAAGAGAAGAAACCATCCAGAACTGTGAAAGTTAAAAATCCCAAATCTTCAGACGCGGAAAACAATCCGAACGGTTTCAGGAACGATTCCAGAGTCGGTTCCAAACTGATCATCGGATATTAGCTCAGAATCACGCCGTCTTTTGATTCCATAATAATCGTGACAGGGCCGTCGTTGATAAGCCCGACATCCATCATCGCGCCAAATTTCCCGTAACATACGGGGATTTGCATGGATTCGAGCGTTTTGCCAAATTCCAGATACATGCGTTCGGCATCGGTTGGATTCATAGCAGAAACAAACGCCGGACGGTTGCCGTGCCGTGTCTGCGCACAAAGTGTGAACTGGCTCACGAGTAGAATTGCGCCGTTCACATCGCGGATCGATAGATTCATTTTGTCGGCTTCGTCTGCAAATATGCGCAGCTTCGATATTTTGGATGTCAGCGTGAGCAAATCTGCGGGTTTGTCGGTTGCCTCCACGCCCAGCAGGATTAAAAAACCCTTGCCAATACTGGATATCATTTCACCGTTCACCTTGACGGATGCTTCTTTTACGCGTTGAATAACTGCTTTCATGGTTTGTATCGTCTTTGCTTTGTGTGTGGATATGTGGTATTAAGTAACACTTTATTGTTCCTGTGCATATAGGACACAGGCAATGGGTAGCAGTCATATATCGAAATACAATCTCTTTCCATACCAAACAGAAGGAGTCGACGGATGCGCGTTCGCTCGGGTGGTAGCAGCAGTACAGCAAGAGCACAGCAACAAAGCGGAGAATGCTGGGGCATTGATCCCAGCGGTAGTTTTTTTGTGCTCGCCTCCGGTCTGGGAAACAGCGCGGCAATTGCAAGCAGGCAGGTTTGCGAAAATATCGTCAAATCCCTGCTTCCGCATCGCGCGCAAATCGAGAATATGGCTGCCGATACCAGACCCGATTCGAGACAGATGCTGATGAGTTCGCTGTGCGGCGCAATGATTCGTTCAGAACGCACGCTCGTCGAAATGGCTGAACATTCACCACAGCTCAAAGGCATGGCGACGACCTGTGATCTGCTGTTTCTTGCAAATGGCACGGTTTATGTGGGGCACGTGGGGAACAACCGGCTCTATCTGCTCAGAGGTGACACTGGCCGGCAGCTCACCATTGACCATACGGTTTATGAATACCTCAAGTCGCAGGGTAAAGACGATGAACAAATCGCCCATGCGTCATACAAAAACAAGCTTATCCGTGCACTTGGGATGACCGGAGGTGCCGAAATCGACACGCTTCAGCTCGATTTGCGCAAGGGGGACAGGCTGGTTTTGGCATCGCCTGGTGTCTGGTCTTGTTTCCTCAATGCGACGCACCTGGCGCAGCTGTATCGCGAAATGGATCCCCAGCGTGCCGCGGATTTCCTCGTCGATTATGCGAACGAACGCGGTTCCGAAGCCGATGCATCTGTGATTTGTATCGAAATCTCCGATCCTGGGGTGCGCAGTTCTGCACTCGAAACTGACAGCCGAATCATGGCGCTGGAACAGATTTGCTTCTTCCGCGATCTCAGTTATCAGGAAATGCTTCAGGTCATGCCGATCACTTTCGAAAGAGTGGTGCCCGCAGGCACCGAGATTATCCGCGAGGGTGATGTCGGCGAGGAATTGTTTATCCTGGTCGAAGGATCGTGTGAGGTGACCAATAGCGGTGTGACGATTGCACGGTTGGATGCAGGTGCATCATTTGGCGAGCTGTCGCTCGTCGACAGTCAGCCGCGAAGCGCGACCGTGCGAGCTCTTGAAGTTAGCAGGATGCTGGTGATTCGCGCGGCAGATTTTGAAAAACTCACACTTTCGGGGGCACTTGCTGTTAAACTGCTTTGGAATGTGACGCACGAATTGTGTGAGCGATTGCGAAAATCATCCGAAACCATTCGGGTTCAGGGACTCAAACTGCTCAAGCACAATATCTCCTAATCGCATTTTGAAAATTTGCTAACAAGAGGTAAGTTGTGTTACAATAATCGTGTTTCTGTATGTGTGCTTCATGACGGGTACTTCAGAGACAGGGTGGGGTTCAATGGATAAACCGGAAAATAAATCAGTATCAAACAGTTCTGCGAGCAATCCGGGGGCATCGTCTCTTGGTGGTGCACGGTCTTCAATACACTCGGCAAGAGCTGTACCGGTGTCAGGCGGCGTACCAATCCAGCCTGCG
>CAMKRB010000484.1 GCA_946415045.1 uncultured Myxococcales bacterium | reverse complement strand
GCATTGCGTCGCTGAAACGACGTCCTGTCGTTACACCGACGCCCCGCCGACGTCGCGTCGGCGGGAGAATTCATGTGCTCATCAGGACGGCCTGCGCCGTAAGATTGGAATCGCACGATTCATGTGCAAAAAATGTTTAAAATCACTGCTTCCCATCATCGGGTGGCAACGAATCGATATCGACACAATTCTCGATACTGGACGCCATATTTTCGAGTTCGACCGCATGTGCACGGGCGGATTCTGCTGCCAGACGCGCAGCATGCGCGGTATCTTCTGCCAGACGTGCCTGTTCATGCAATGTATGCGTTGGTTCGTGTGCATTGGCAGTTTCGCGGGCCGCGATTGCCTGCTGTTCCGCAGCCTGTGCATCTATTTCTGCCCGGATTGCCGCCTGCGCTGCTTCGGCTGCAGCCGCCTGTGCCTCACGTTTCTGCACGTTCTTAATAAACTTCAGGTCGACTTCTTCACGGCTTCTAAACCCCTCACCCAACACTTCATTGACATTGTTCTGTATAATAAACGCACTCGGATCGATCTTTTTGATAAAGGGCGTGAGCTCGCGCGCATCATTCTTGCCAACCACCGTGAGCAAAACCTCCTTGTCCTCATTCGTATACATGCCGCGCGCATAAAATGCCGTCACACCGCGATCGAGCTTTTTGATGATATAATCCGAAATCTCCTGATTCTTCTTGCTGAAAATGATGTACTGGTGCGCATAATCGAAGCCATAAACGACCTTGTCGAGTAAAATACTCGATACATACAGCGAAAATAGCGCATAAAATGCCAGCACCAGCGCTGGCGTCTTGGTGCCGCCGTCGAAATAGAAAACGGCAGTCGCAGCCGAAATCACGAAGAAATCTATCGCCATCATCGAAATGCCCGGCGAAATCCCCAGTCGCTTTTTCAAAATCGCACACAAAATCTCGGTGCCGGCTGTCGTCCCCTTGAACTTGAAAACCATCCCAAGACCAATACCCGTAAACAAACTCCCGATGAGGATAAAAAAGAAAAAATCCTTCTCGAGCAAATACATAATGGGCTCGGTATCCTGCAGATGAAGCCACCCAAATCCCGGAATATCGCCGCGAAGCAAATCGATAAAAAATGCATTCGACGAAAATCCATAAAACGTCCGCACGCCAAAAGAATTGCCAAGCTCGGCAATTCCCCAGATAAACAGCGGTACATTCAGCACCCAGATGAGCGCACCTACCGTCAGCTTTGGAAAGATGAAATTGATAACCATCGATATACCCGTCACACCACCCGGAATGACCTCGGCCTCGACAAGAAACAGACCCAGCCCAATCGCAGCCACAAAGCTGCCGATTGTAATCATCAGGTAATCAAAAATGACGTGCAGTTTCTGTGATAATAACAATTTCTGGCTCCTCTCAAAACCGTGCAAAATCCCATGCACCCAATTGCCGGCACCCTTTTTAGTCGGTATGCATAAGGTATTCGAGAAAAAAATGCATGCTTTTGTGCGCTTTATTGGTATAAGGCCGTTCGGAATGAACGTTTGATGAAGTCAGTTGCCGAGCACGGCACTCAACGCTCGATGATCAACATTTTATCAAAACTGGCCCTATTTTTTCATATAGCCGAAATCAGGCCCAACGGCCCCAGGCGATTCCGCAAAGGAGGTTCAAGATGATTCACAACATTCATATTCATAAATATTTGGGAATACTTGCAGGCATTGGTCTTTCAGTTCTGTGCACGACCGCTGCGATGGCTCAGGATAATGTGCCCGCAGCCGATAAGCCCGCAGCCGATAAGCCCGCAGCCGATAATCAGCTGGCCGGCAAAAAATACAATTCGTTTGCAGCAATGCTCAAGGATTCCATGGCCATCAACCAGGCTGCCGCCCAGGCCTCTCAAAAGAAAGAGGCGGCCCCGTCCAAAGGCACCGTCTCGGATGATGCCCGGATCTATGTCGATGCCATTCAGGCTTATTACGACAGCGCCAAAACCTATTCCGCATCATTCGAACAAGACTATGAATCGGTCGACGGCATCAAAAAACAATCCAAAGGCACAGTCTGGTTCAAGAAACCCGGCAAAATGCGCTGGGATTACGAGACGCCCGAACAGCGCTTCCTCATCAGCGACGGCAAGAATTTCTGGAGCTGGGAACCCGTCTATCGTCAGTATTGCCGCCGTGATCTGGCTTCCTCACAACTGCCCACCGCACTCACATTCCTCGCCGGTGGCGGCCGCATCGAGGACGATTTCTCGGTAAGCGTCAACAAGATTTCGGGCAATCAGATCACGCTCGATCTCAAACCGGTCGTTTCGTCGGTCGCGTACGATCGCATCAAATTCGAAATCCTCATGCCGAGCGCAAAAGTCTACCGCGCCACGATTTATGATGCGATGGGCAATGTGAACAAAATCACGTTCAAATCCCCGGAAATCAACGCCGCGCTTGAAGATTCGTCATTCAAATTCGAACCACCCAAAGACGCACAGCACATTTGCGAATAAGCATCTCATCTTTCTTTTGGTCTTTTGGTTGCGCGGCTATTTGCACGATGTGCAAATACGCCGCCGCTCTGCCGCTATCGCTGTGCGATACGCGGCAGTTTTTTTTCGTATCTCAGGCTGCCCGTGGTTCTCATCCACGGTTATAAAAGGCTATGTTTAACGATCGTGGATATGAAAAAGTAAGGTTGTCTGCTTTGCGGCCACGAGCG
>CAMKRB010000483.1 GCA_946415045.1 uncultured Myxococcales bacterium | reverse complement strand
GACGCTCGATGCTCGGCGCTCTTTGCCGGTATCTCACACGTATCGGGGTAACGCTATATCCAAATTGGTTAAACACAGTCTTTTTTTTCTCTGTTGTACGCAGTATTTTTTATTGTACGATATCAGATGCAGTTGTGATAAAATAGATCGGCATTGATCGACGTGCGATCATGGTTCTGTGTACGGTGAATGATATGGCAGTTTGTTTGTGTTGCGGACAGATTTCCAAGCAGCCCGGAGAGTTGTGTTCTTGTGGCAAGGCCTATATGGTTTGCGACAATCAGCAAAAGGATCAGCTGGGATTGCTTGGGCAGTTGGTGGCTGGCAAGTTTGTTCCGATAGCTTTGATCAAAGCCGACAAGAGTACGCTGGTTTATGAGATGTATCAGCTGGTCGTCGACCGGAAGCTCACGCTGACAGCGATTTTGCCGAAAGTCTATGCGAAACCTGGCGTTCCGGCACTCGTCAAATCGTTCATCGATAACTATGCAAACGTCAAACAGCAGAATACACCGACGCTTCTGGAAGTGATCGAGCTGAACGAACTCAAGACGCTTGCTGTGACGACGGATGCGTTCAGGGGCGACGTTCTTCCCGAATATCAGAAAAATAACCAGATCGAGGCGATCGAGGCGATCCACATCATCCATCAGATGTTGCAGGCAACAGCGGCTTTGCACCGCAACCACCTGCGCATGCCGCATATCGGCCCGGACAATGTGCGGATCATCCGGTCTGGGCATGATCATAATTTCGTGCGTCTGCGCGGTCTTCTGGAGGCCACGCTTACCCATGACATCGAGAAATCGACACCACGCGATGATGTGGCGGATGTCGCTCAGATAGCGTTGTCTATCCTTACCGAAAGGCCGCTGCCCGTTTCGTCGATCGAGCTGCCTCCGGATCGGTCCTATCTGATGCCGATAGTGCAGCTGTTTCTGGCGGCGGAATCCAATTACGAGTCGTGCACCGAAATGCTGAATGCGTTTGAAACGGCGTTTGATTTGAATACGCGGGATTACGAGAAGGTAAAGCCTGCAAATGTATCGGATTTGTCGACACCGCCATCCAAGCCCAAGAACCGCACGCCTGTGCCGTTTGATCAGATAATCTGGATGCACAGGCCTCCACAGAGCGATTTTTAATGCAGAGCGAATCGGGGGCTTACAGCCGTCTTTGGCATGATATCAACCGCGAGCTGTGGCGATCGGCGTGTGCCGGTGTGCCGCCGCGAGGCTTTATTCGGGCAGAATTATGGCGCCGGGTTGATCACACGCGATTGCTCGAAAAATCGGCGGCAATTCGGATGGCGCGCAAGAACAAAGCGCCTGGTCCGGTTTTTCGCGCATGCAACTGGCTGGTCGAAACCGGTCCTGTGAGTGCGTCACATGAAATGCCCGAGCAAAGCGCGCTCGATCCTCAGAATGCGGCAATTCCCGAATCCTGGCCGACCAGTTATCCCGGCGTCGATACGAGTATTCCTGTGCCAAGGCCAGACGATGCCCGGCTCGATCATTATCAGGCATTTGTCTATGCCTTTGTTTATGCGGCTCAGGCTGCACAGAATCTCCAGATCGACCCGGCGTCATTCGAATTTGGCTTCGACTTCTCGGGACATCGCTGGACTGTGCAGGGCACTGACGATGAGCCGTTTAAAAAAATTACCGTCAATTTCTATTATATTTGCGCACCTCCAAAGATCTGGAATGCGATATTTCTGGCCATTGTGAAAGGTCATCCGGCATCCCGGCGCGTCGCAGAGCAATACGTTCAGTCGAGTGAAGCCCAGTGTTTGCGCGCAGTTTACGCAGATCTGTCGCCGCTCAGAGATCACGATGTCTACGATCTATCCCGGATGTTCGACAGCCTCAATGCTCGGTTTTTTAATAACGCGCTCCCCAAACCCGTGATCGCCTGGACGACCAGGATGCAATACTCAATTCTGGGAACCTACGATTTTCACTGGGATATTCTGCGCATTTCAAAAGCGCTCAACGACAGGCGGGTTCCGGAATATGCCATAGAATTTGTGATGTATCACGAAATGCTGCATATTAAACACGGTGCACGACGCGAAAATAACCGTTTTCTGGCTCATACGGCCAATTTCAGGGCCGAAGAAAAGCTTTACCCCAAATATCTTGAGGCCGAGCAGTTCTGCGCGCAACTCAAAAAGCTGACGAAAAACGAAGACTGATGCATGCGCGCAGCGGATGCCCCTAATCCATAAAATCCGACACGCCTGGATGGCGTCTCATCTGTATGTATAACCGGGGGCATGCGCGCAGCGGATGCCCCCGGATTAAGGACACACAACATGTCTGAAGAAATGCAAAAACAAACCGCCGATCCCGAGATTGACCAGGCCGAGATTGACCGCGAGATCGCGGAACTGCTCGGAGAATCCTCGAAATCAGACGATACAGACGAATCTCAGGATTCAGTACAGGCTTCCAAACAGCCTGCCTCTGCCCCGGCACCTGCGGCTGCCGAAAAACCGAAGCCGGAGCTCAAGGCATCGCCTACGATGCCGTCATCATTCCGCCTGAATATGCCGAGTGCAGGCGATTCTGCGCCTCCACCGTCGGATGCATCCTATTTCAGACGTCATCCTTTTTTGACGACGATCACGATACTTGGCTTTATTGCAGGTATTATCACGATTTTTGCCGTTTCACTCAAAGTTGGTCTGCTCGTGATCGGCGGTGCGGT
>CAMKRB010000482.1 GCA_946415045.1 uncultured Myxococcales bacterium | reverse complement strand
AAGAACTGCCACATGACGTCCACTGCGCTTTATCGCTTCCTGAATGCGTTTGAACGTTTCTGCATGCGATTCATGCGTGCCATGCGAAAAATTCAGTCGGAATACGTCCACTCCCGCTGCAATCAATGCGTCGAGCGTTTCGGGACTCGACGATGCCGGACCCAGCGTCGCTACTATCTTGGTCCGCCGAAATGATAGAAGATTCTGCTTAAATGTGAGTTTATGTGACATGTGTTTCTCCAGACTTCTCTTCATGACACCCCTTCATGGGGTGACTGTGCGTCTAACTACTACATATTGCCGATTATTCCAAGGGGGGTGTTGCAGATTCGATGATGTCCGGCACATTTGATACTCGCTTCGATAATTCCTCGAGCGTGCCGTTGTTATTTTGGTAAATGATCCACTGACACAGCCCCTCGCTGCGAATTGGAGCGGCGATTATCCCCGTCGGTTTGAGCTGTTCGATGAGCGCCTGTGGCAGCTCCCGGACAGCCGCAGTCACAATGATCACGTCGTAGGGCGCATAAATCGGCCATCCCTTCAGACCGTCACTGTTGCGAATTTTGACGTTCTCGATTTGAAAGCGGGCAAGCGTACTCCTCGACACTTCCGAAAGATACTCGATGATTTCAACCGAATAGACCTTGCTCGCCAGACGGCTCATCACGGCCGCAAAATACCCCGTGCCGGTGCCGATTTCGAGCACCTGCGCATGCGGCTGAATGTCGATTTCGGCCAGCAGCCATGCGATATCCGACAGCTTCAGCGTCGACTGCTCACTGCCAATCGGAAGCGCCTTGTCTTCATATGCGCGGTGCCGCGCTGCCTGGGTGACGAAAAATGCGCGGGAAATCGATTCAATCGCCGCAGCGGCATTCGGCTTGAGCTTTGGAAACTCTGCCTGAAGGGCATGAATGGCCTGCGAACGCTGCTCGGCCGACATACGCGACGCACCGACCGCCGGAACGACGATTTGTTCCTTCTCTTTGGCACATCCAAACAATAAAACGGCCAGAAATATGGCGATTTCTATGATTCGTCTGTTCATGGTGAGCCTTGTTTTTTTGTGCAGCCGCTATCGGCCTGCGGCCGATACGCGCCTGTGCATCGCTATCGGCCTGCGGCCGATACGCGCTGCAAAACCTTCCAAACATTGCGGACTATTCCGCAGATTTCTGTGATCCGGCGTGCTGTGTTGCTGCAAACTGCCCAATCAGCGATGACTGGTCTGTCATCTTTAGATAATATGCGGTGATGTTTGGTGTGTCGGGGGATTCAAACTGTGAAACGAGCGTCGGTTTGTCGATGTCCGAAACGCATTTGCCGTGATGAAGAATGAAAAAACGGGAACAGAGATGCTGCAGCATGTCGAGCACGTGGCTCGATATCAGCAGTGATCCGCCGTTGTTTGTATAGCTTTTGAGATATTCACCGAGCTTGAATGTGCTTTCGGGATCCAGCCCGACAAATGCCTCATCGAGCACGATGAGCCCGGGTTTTCCAAGCAGTGCGCCGGCCATGGCGATTTTCCGTGCCATGCCGCCGGAATACTCGCGAATAAGCCGGTTCTGCGCCTGCCGCAGGTCGCACAATTCCAGGAGTTCGTTGACGGCATCGGAAATCTTGCCGGGTTCGATTTCGCGGATTTTTGCGATGAGTGTGAGATACTCAAGTCCGGTCATATAGCGGAACAGCGCCAGATCCTGCGGCACATAGCCGAGATGTTTGCGCGCCTGAAGCGGATTGGCCTGAATATCGATATCATGAATGCGGATGGTGCCTTCGTCGGGGCTCGACATACCGGCGATGGTGCGCATGGTCGTCGATTTTCCTGCGCCGTTCTGGCCAATGAATGCAACAGAATCTCCTGGAAATATCTGCATGTCGAGATGATCGACAGCCGTGAGTGAGCCGAAACGTTTGGTTAGGTTTTTGATCTCAAGTGTGGGTTGCATGGGTGTGATTCCGGTTGAATTGGCAGGTATCGCGGATGAATGCGAATGGGGGCGTTGCGGGGGATTCCCCCGCAGCGGGGGGCGCGGCGTATCGAGCTGAAGGCGTGCGGCACGCACGTCTTACAGCGAGATAGCCGCGAGGGGGGCCGCAGCCCCCCTAGAAAATAAAAGCACAAATCGTGAGCACAAGCGCAGTTGCATAGGTGAAAACCCGGGCTGAACCGGCGCTTTTCTCGGCTGCCAGCGTTAGGCCAATCGTGAGAATCGCGGCGATCGCGAGCATTTGCGCGGCAATAATGCATGAAACAGCAAGTCCGCGGTGAATCCATGCCGGGATGAACAGCGCGGCCAAAAGCAGCAGCAACTGAGGCACTGCAACGACAAACGTCGCTTTGATTCTGGCTTTGCGAATGGCTGCATCACTCGCCGAAAACGCCGAAAGCGGGGCAGGATTGAGGTCAGGGCCGTTAAATGAAAGCCACGGTTTTGAGAGAAACAAATAGGGCGCCAGTGCAATGCCCGGTGTCCACATCGTTTGCAGGTATTCGGGCATCGACCAGAGGGTCGCGGCGAGCAGCACCGAGAATGTGACGATGAGCAGTGTGGCGGCCGAGTGGCGACGCTTGTATTGCGTGCAAAGTGCATGGGAAATGGCGGCCGAAATGTCAGGCTTTGACTGAATCTGTCTGGCTTCGGCATCGTCCAGAAAGGCATAGTTGGCGTTGATGACGATTAAGTCTGTGTCGATAAACCGGGCA
>CAMKRB010000481.1 GCA_946415045.1 uncultured Myxococcales bacterium | reverse complement strand
GTTGTACCGTCGCCCCGCCGACGTCGTGTCGGCGGGAGAATTTATGTGCTCATCAGGACGGCCTGCTGCCGTAAGATTGGAATCGCACAATCCATGTGCAGGAGATCTATACATTTGCTTCATTATGCGCGGTCAACGGCACTTTTCCATCGGCTGCGCATCGATTCACGCCATGCATCATCCTTTTGAGGCGCAAAAATGGCATCACTGCGCCAGACGGCGCGCAAATCGTCGATATTCTGGTACATACCGACGCCCAGAGCCGCGCACATGGCTGCGCCAAGGGCGGTCGTTTGCAGATTTTCGGGGCGAATCAGCGTGGTATTGAGCAGATCTGCCTGCATCTGCATGAGCAGATTGTTAATGCTGGCACCGCCATCGACGCGCAGCGATTTGAGCGGCGATTTGAGATCGCGTGTCATGGCGTCGAGCAAATCGGTGTTCTGCTGGCAAATGCCCATCAGCGCCGCGCGCGCAATATGCCCGCGGTTGGTCGCCCGCGTGAGCCCGGTGATGAGACCGCGGGCTTCGGGACGCCAATAGGGCGCGCCAAGTCCGGTCAGTGCCGGCACCAGCGTCACTCCGCCATCGTCATCGACTGTCTGTGCAAGCGCTTCGATCTCGGAGGCCGACTGTATCATCTGCAAACTGTCGCGCAGCCACTGCACCATCGCACCTGCGACAAACGCACTGCCCTCAAGCGCATAATGCGGACCCGCACCCAGATTCCATGCACATGTCGAAATCAGGCCGTGATTGGAGTGCACGATGTTGTGACCCGTATTCAAAAGCAAAAATGCGCCTGTTCCGAACGTACATTTGGCATCGCCTTCGTCGAAACAGCACTGGCCAAACAGCGCGGCCTGCTGGTCGCCCATGATGCCGCAGACGGGAATGTTATCCGGAAGCCCCGGCACGCCTTTCGTATATCCGAAAACGGCATTGTTGGCCATGATGCGAGGCAGCATCGATTTGGGAATGTTAAATATGGCACGCAATTCGTCGTCCCAGTCGAGCGTTTCGAGATTCATCAGCATCGTGCGCGATGCATTTGACGGCTCGGTCGCATGCACACTGCCGCCTGTGAGCTGCCACAACAAATAGCATTCCACATTGCCGAAACACAGCTCGCCATTATCCGCCCGCTGCTGCGCATCACAGTGATCCAGAATCCAGCGGATTTTGGAAGCCGAGAAATAGGGATCACAAAGCAGGCCCGTTTTGCGGCGGATAAGCGGCTCATAACCGTCGGCACGAAGCTGGTTGCAAAATGATGTCGTGCGCCTGCATTGCCACACAATCGCATTGTATATCGGGCGTCCGGTTGCACGTTCCCATACAATCGTCGTCTCACGCTGGTTCGTCAGCCCGAGCGCCGCTATCTGATTCGTGTTGATGCGTGCACGCGCGATTGCTGCACCAATTGCCTCAAGCACCGACTGCCAGATATCGTCCGGACAGTGCTCGACAAAATCGACATTCGGATAGTACTGCGGGAATTCGACCGAAGCTGAACCGCATACGTGAAGCGTTTCGTCCAAAATCAGGACAGTCGTCGACGTCGTGCCCTGATCGATTGCCATGATGTACTGCATGTGACCTCCAGTTGGGGTGAGATGTTCAATTCGTTTGCGGAATACCGCCCCTGAGTGCGGATAATTATGCAACAAATCACACACAAAATGCCAGTTTGAACGGTCGCAGCGCTGATACAAATGCATTGCCGGCCGTATGGTGCAACGCACCATAGGACGGCAGGCCGCACGTAGCCGTTTACGGCTAGTGCGGCACATTTACGAAAATTGCACACATGTAGGACAATGTGGATATAAAGAAAAATCGCAGGATAGCAGGTCTTTACTTGAACGCAAATTTTTGATGTATTAGAACTATAGAGCATTTTTGGGTGTGATGAGCACCTTTTATATTTGTGTAGGGGAAGCCATGGAAGTCAAAGAGCAAGTCAGAGCATGTCTGGAAGCATTAAAGAGTGACCCAAATAATCGGGATGCTTTTGATCAATGTTGTTCCATCCTTATCGAGCATCGACAGTTGAGACCGTTGATTCGTCTGAATGAAGATTATCCGCAGTTTGCCGACTGGAATAAGCTGGTGGAAACATTTAAGGAGATTGCTCAGCAGGATAAAGAGCCGGAGAGCTGCAGCGCGATTTACCACACCACCGGCAAGATCTACGAGATGAAGCTCGGTCAGTTATCCAATGCCATCAAATGCTATCAGCAAGCCGTAAAGACATGGATTCACCGAAAAGAAAGTTTTGATGCGGCACGCAATATCTATCGCATGACGGGCAACTTCGGCATGATCGAGAAGCTGGCTGCAATGGAATACAAGTACACGACCGATCCGGACCGCAAAGCCCAGCTGGAGCGAGAGGTTCTGGAAGCGCGTGCGGCTGCTGCGGATCCGAATGCAGCACAAAAGCTGAAAGAAGCTGCTGAATCAAAGGCAGCAGAGGTGAAGGCCGCTGAAGAAGCAAGAGCTGCCGAAGCAAAGGCCGCTGCTGAAGCAAGAGCTGCCGAAGCAAAGGCCGCTGAAGAAGCAAGAGCTGCGGAAGAAGCAAGAGCTGCTGAAGAAGCAAGAGCTGCTGAAGAAGCAAGAGCTGCCGAAGAAGCAAGAGCTGCCGAAGAAGCAAGAGCTGCCGAAGAAGCAAAGGCTGCTGAAGAAGCAAGAGCTGCTGAAGAAGCAAAGGCCGCTG
>CAMKRB010000480.1 GCA_946415045.1 uncultured Myxococcales bacterium | reverse complement strand
ATCTCATCGAATTTAAATATATTAATAATACAAAACTGGCCTATAACGTGAGCAAATCGCGGATGACCGGAACCGATATCGCCGTTAAACTCGGCGCATGGGCTGGTGTATCGTTCGATATCGCATACCATTATTTGTATGCTTATGATCTATCGCAGGATCATGTACTCAACGACCGTCCTGCGCATCATCTCAAGGCTTCGATACATTACGAACCAATACAAAATCTGCGCTTTACCATCGGTGGCCAGTTCGAATCCGAACGCCGCACCGAGGCCTGGTTATCGACGAAATACGCCTGGATGGGCAATGTATATCTGCTCGACGCCGAGATAGAATACAAACTAGAACACGTCAATTTCTATCTGCGCGGCACGAATCTGCTCGATTATAATTACCAGCGTGCATTTGGTTATCCCGAGCCAGGCGTAAATGTGACGCTGGGTGCAAAGATAATGTATGAATAGTTTTTGTGTGGCGGGCTATTGGCCGCTTGCGGCCAATACGCCTCGCCAGCTCGCCTATGCTGCGCATACGGCTCGCTTTTTGGGCTATCGGCACTTTTTGTGGGCATGTGCCCACAAAATGCCGATACGCCCTCATGCTACCCGCTGTTTGTCGTGCAGAGCATATTGTTCTGCCGGCTGCCGCAGCATGCCGTATATCATCCAGATCCTTGGAAAAAACTAAAGTGAACTGTATCCCATTTAGGGTGCGTTTAAAGCTTGTACATATTGATATTTCATTGACAAGAAAACAATATTATTGATATCTATAGAATGCCTGGGTTTGTTGTTCATTATTTAAAGGAACACTATGAATAACCGATTTTTGAAGCATTGTTCCGTTTTCGCTATGACAGCTGCATTTTCGGCATTCTGGATTGCTGCATGCAGCGATGACAGCGTTCAATCCACACACACGCCAATCTGCAGCGAAACCAGCAAACCAGCCGGTGACTGCACATGCGCCGCTGACGGTTCGTGGACATGCCCCGAAAAATGTACATCCCCCAAACCAGCCGGTGACTGCACATGCGCCGCTGACGGTTCGTGGACATGCTCCGAAAAATGTACATCCCCCAAACCAGCCGGTGACTGCACATGCGCTGCTGACGGTTCGTGGGCATGCACTTGTGATGAAGCGAATAAACCTCAAAATGCTACATGTAGTTGTGACAAAACCACCGGTACCTGGGCGGAATGCAAATGCAGCGAAGCTCCCGAATGTGAATCCGAAGGTGCCCAAAAATGTAGTAACAGCGGCGTCCTGACATGCATCAGTGATGAATCAGGTTGTATGAAATGGCGCAAACTTACGCCTGAATTTACGGTAGAAGACAGTCAAGCATGGTTCTGGGGAAGCTACGAGCATCGCAATTATGAAATGATGGATTGTGATGTAAGCAAACCAGACGAAAAGATAACAGCACAAATAGCGCATCTCTATGTGTTGAAAATCGATTTAAAGGCAGAGGGGGTTCATGTTTTTGTGACTCCGGAAGGAATTCCCTCTGAAGGATCATGTGGTGACCCAGCACATAATATCTGCGATTCCATTGAGACCAATTATTGCGAAACCACCAACTGTGAAGAGGTGTGCAATCCCTTTGGTTTCATGGTTACATCTGTATTTGCAGATACAGCGTTTGAAGGTATTCCACAAGGTAGCATAAAAGCAGCCATCAATGCCTCGCTTTTTGACAAGGGTAAATATGATATACAGGCAAATAGCAATAAGAAAATTGCCGGAACTTATCGGGCATATGGATATAATAAAAGTAACGGAACTCCCTATAAATACCATTTTGCAACTCCAAGAAATTCCATTGCTGTAGGGTTTAAAAAAGATAACAGTATTCAGTTCTTTAGTCACTATGAAAATAACTATATAGATTTTGTGTCACACGATAATCCTAAATGCAATACATTCAACGCTCAGTTCGTCGAAAAAGAATTTGATCCTATGTACAACATCGTGAGTGGTTTCAACGTTTTTCACAATTATACAGATAAAACCACCGATTACAGTCCTGCATTAAAAGACATCGAGCCATTATCCGGTTTCATCATAAGGAATGGCAGAACCTGCAAAGAAGAGCTCGAAACTGAAAGAGACGTCACGCTTTGTGTCGAAACAATAACAAACAATGAAATTAAAATACCCTGCTATTGGATTGATAACGCTGGTAAGATAAGAATCAGGGATATAAATACAAATAAAGATGAACAATTCATTTATGATTTTCGTGTTGATTTTTTGGGAGACAGCTTTATACCTTATGCCAGAACGGCAATCGGCACAGATAAAGATAAAAGATACTTGTATCTGATAGTGGTGGATTTAATCAGTGAAGAGAATGAAAAAGGGTATAAGAGCCGTGGTATGAATATTTTTGAACTGGCCGATGTCATGAAAGACATGGGGATAGATACGGGAATTCAGCTCGATAGCGGTGGTTCATCGACAATGGTAGTGCGAGGTGAGGATAAGGCAATTCAACTCATGAACCATCCAAACAATAAATATACAGATAGTGATGAACGGTATGTCGCTGTACATCTGGGAATAGTCGTCGATGACAAATAAATATAATCCCCCCCCGTTAGGGAATCTCTGAATAATTATTGGTTTGCAACTTTGGCAATTCTCAATTCTTAGTTTTTTCGCGGGCGAGACGCCCGCATCCCCAGGGAACATACGAATTATTCAGAAGTTCC
>CAMKRB010000479.1 GCA_946415045.1 uncultured Myxococcales bacterium | reverse complement strand
TCTTACGCAAGCGTATTGGCGTAAAACGCCAATAGCGGTGTCCCCCCCAGCCATCAATAGAGCCGCCGCGTATGCTGCAGGCATAGAGGCGCAAAGCGAGCCGTAGAGCCGCGCGGTCCGCACGGCTCAAAGCCCCAATAATAATCAGGAAAACCAGATGCAGAATACGAATTTTAATCAGTTGGTTTCATTCATATTTGGCATTGCGAACGATTGCCTCGTCGATGCTTATGACGTGGGGGATTACCGAAAGGTGATTCTGCCGATGATCGTGATCCGCAGGTTTGATGCGGTGTTGGAGCCTACCAAGGCCGCTGTGCTGGCGATGAAGGAAAAGCTCGACGCGGCGGGGCTGCTCGAGCAGGATGAGGCATTGTGCCAGGCGGCGGGGCAGGCGTTCTGCAACAAGTCGAAGTTTGTGATGCGCGATTTGAAGGCGCGGACGAGCCGGCAGCAGCTGAAGCTCGATTTTATCGAATATCTGGACGGGTTTTCGAAGAATGTGCAGGATATCATCGACAAATTTGGGTTCAGAGCGCAAATCGACAAACTGACGCAACACGATGCGCTTGGTATTTTGATTGCGAAATTTGTCGATCCAACAATTAATCTAAGCACTGAACCTGTGCTGAATGCGGATGGTTCGGTGCGGCTGCCCGCGCTCGACAATCACGCGATGGGGACGGTGTTTGAGGAAGTCATCCGGAAATTCAACGAAGAAACGAATGTGACCGACGCCGGGCGGCATTTTACGCCGCGCGATATTGTACAATTGATGGCGGATATCGCGTTTTTGCCGGTGCAGGAACAGCTCAAGAGCACGACGTATCGCATTTATGACGGCGCGTGCGGCACGGGCGGGATGCTGTCGGTGAGCGCGGACAGAATTGGCGAGCTTGCGCGTGCGGCGGGTAAAAAAGTATCCATTAAATTGTATGGGCAGGAGAATGCCGAAGAAACGTATGCAATTGCTCGCGCGGATATGCTGGTCAAAGGCGAGGGTACGCAGGCGGATAATATCTATTTTGGATCGACGATATCGAATGACGGGTTTGCGGGAGAGACGTTCGACTTTATGTTGAGCAATCCACCGTTTGGGACTGCGTGGAAAACCGATTTAAAAGCGTGGGGCGATATCGATAAAAAAGATATCACCGATCCGCGTTTTGTCGTAAAATACAATAAAGAAATATTATCGCTCGTGCCCGATATCGGTGACCCGCAGATGTTATTTTTAGCCAATAATATCAGCAAGATGAAGACAAATACGCCGTTGGGGAGCCGCATTGTCGAAGTCCATAACGGATCGTCGCTGTTTACGGGAAAAGCAGGGCAGGGACCGTCGAATCTGCGGCAATATATTATCGAACAGGATTTGCTCGAAGCTATTGTCGCGCTGCCAGAAAAGATGTTTTACAATACCGGTATTGGGACGTATTTGTGGGTATTGGCCAATAAGAAATCGCCCGAGCGGCGCGGCAAAGTCCAATTGATCGACGCAACCGCGCTCAAAACCGCAATGCGAAAGAATCTTGGCGAAAAGAATTGTATGATGACCGAGGAAATCCGCCGCCAGGTTTTGGATATTTATATGGCGTTTGACAAGGCCGACCCGGAATACAGCAAAGTCTTTGACAATTCGGAATTTGGTTACTGGCTGGTCGAGGTGAATCGTCCGCTGAGACTTTCTGCACGCCTGACCAAAGAGAATATTGAAGAAGTTGTCAAAAAACTGAAAGATACAAAGATTGGCGATGTATTAAACGCAATGATGACTAAAAAATCAGAATATCTGAACTATTCCGAATTTATACAGTCATTGTCCAAAAACGTGAAACTGACTGCAGCCAAACAAAAGCAATTGCGCAATATTGTCGGTGTTGTAAATGAGAATGCGAAGGCGATGGATGAAGCAGACCCGGATCTGAAAGATACCGAGCAGATTCCGTTCAATTACCCCGGAGGAATTGAGGGATTTATTGAGAAAGAAGTTAGACCTTATGCGCCGGATGTCTGGATTGATGAGGATAGTATCAAGACCGGGTATGAATTGTCGTTTACTCGGTATTTCTACAAACCGGCCGAATTGCGGTCGTTAAAAGAGATTTCAAAGGATTTGCGTGCGATTGAACGCGAGACGGACGGGTTATTGGATGAGATATTGGGGGGATAATTTCATGGAATTTGATCCGACGTTATATCAGGAAAAATACCGCATTCCGTCGGCGCGTGCCGAATGGTGCGAATATTACGAAGGCATTTATTTTATCACGATTGTGACCAAATGCCGCAGACATTATTTCGGCGAAATTAAGCGCGATCCCAAAACACGCGCCAACCGCATGGAATTATCGGAAATCGGCAAATTCGCAAATGATGAAATCCCAAGAATCGTGGATCACCATCCATACGCGTATATCCCATCGTGGGTCGTGGTGCCGAATCATATTCATATGATTATCATGATCGACGTTCGGGGGCGGGATAAAAACGCGGTATATGGGGATGAACGGGATCGATGCCGCACGGACGATCGCGCGGAAACGAAATTATGCGCGGACGACGTGGGCCGCGCGGACGATCGCGCGGAAACGAAAATATTCATGGACGATGGTGGTAGAGACGCGCGGACCGCACGTCTCTACCATGGTTATGGGCATGATGATAACGTCGTTCGCGCGGACGCGCGCGCCGATGATGACGTGGCGAATCATAACGACGTTCGCGCCG
>CAMKRB010000478.1 GCA_946415045.1 uncultured Myxococcales bacterium | reverse complement strand
GCCGTGCTGTCGCTGGCCTGGTCGAGCGTAATCTCGTCGCCCTCAACACCGAGGTTGCTCAGAATCTGTTTGGCCGACTTGTACAGTTTCGCGCCGTTTTCATTCTCCTGATTGAATTCGTCGATCTTAATCCTGTCTTCCTGCTTCAAAATCAAATCCGGATTCTTGAGCACAGAAGTCAGCCATTCTGCCGCCGAAATCACTTCGTTCACACGAATCTTTCCGTCTTCATTCACATCAAGGAATTTCAGCGTTTTCTCGTCGAACTCCAGTCCGACCACCGGACAACTCAACACCGTCCACAGCTTCTTGTCCAGTTCGCCCAAATGCGCGATATCCGCTCCAGACGTAATATTCACGCGGGTTACGCCGCCAATCTTGCAATACTTCCATTCGTAATTTTTAGCTTTTGATGCCATACTCTTCCATTCCCCAAACATAAAGAAAGCGCCCATTGCCCCATACAACGGGCAAAATGGCGCTGAATATTAACAGTTTTTATATGCTGTATCAATCGTAAATGTTTTGAGCGGCCGTGCTATCCCGCATGCTGCGGGATACGCACTGGCTCGCGACCTATGGGCGAGTACAAGACTCGCCCATACGGTCGCGAGCGGCGCTATTGCATTCGCAATACGCGCCGCAAACAAACAAGATCCCGGAAATTACCAATTGTAATGAGAATAATAATCACAATCGGCATCCATGATTACAGCTCCCTGAATGCACGGCCCTGGCTCCTGATAGTCACGGATTCTTTCTTCACATTTATGATTTAAGCAAAGGCACGATGTTTCCCTAAACCAGGACCAGATGTTACCGTCTGCTGATCCATCATAAGTGCATTCATCAGCAATGCAATACATTGTCTGGTAAGAGCAGAAACCATCCGGTTCATAATAGTGGTCATAGCAGCCACCATACGACAAATCACAGCCCTCGTGACACTTTTGGATGGTCTTAATCTGATTATAATTCTGATCGACCGGATAGGATGCAGCGTCTAAAGCAGAAATCGGCGGACGGCATGAACTCTCAACATAATAATCTTCACCGTCAATGATTTCACAACTATAGGTATCTTTCATAAAATCATCATCCGAACAGCTGGTGATGCCGCTCAGTTCCGAGGGTTTGTCCATGCATGACGCTTCTCCCGACACGATATCGACATAGCATAATTGCCCGTTGCCGGCACAATCTACAGCATAAAGCTCACCACTGTCAGAACACTTGATAGCTTTGCCATCCGCACACTTGTCAGCATAATAGGGGTTGGAACCCTTGAAACATTTATTGTCTTCTTTGCAAACATCGCCGTCGCACACGAAATTCTCGCACGGCGTTCCCCTGCCCCAGGTTTGATTCTGGCAAACAAACGCCTTGCCATCTTCACACATCGTCGAACCATCTACGCAAGGCGTATCTTCTTTACACCGTTTACCATCCGCAGCACATCCTTCATGGCACGATCGCGTCTTTTTCCAGTGTTCATCCTCACAAACAAACGAATTCCATGAATCACAATACAGAGCACCGTTTTCACACGGCTTATCATCCAGACACAGTTTATCAGAAGCACATCCAAACTGACATGAATTTACCTTTTTCCAGCGCTGGTTCTCACAAATATAGAATTCATCTGATTCACACAAGGTATCACCGTTTTCGCATGCACGGGCTGGCAACGGACAGACAGCTTGCCCCGCTGTGCCCTCTTCACAATATCCGACGCGATAATCCAATGCGCTAGAATTCTGATTCCAGTTCCAGTCACAAGTACCATCTTTGCATTCACAAGGTATTGAGACCACAACACTCCGCGGTTCAGTACCCGTTCCGCTATCATTCCAGTATCTATAGGATATGCAGTAAGTTTTCGTTAATCCCTCAGTAGATTCATCACATACACATTGCGTGTCCTTCACTCTCGAAGCACATTGCCCGGATGAACAGATACCGAATGCGCATTCTTCTCCATAAAGATCTACCCAAAAGTTTCCGTCGGCAGAACTGACACCGGGAGCCCGACCGTCATATTCCACATCGTCGTAAAGCTTCTGACATTTCTTATGAACAGCATTTACGGAAAATGGACTGCTGATGCAATAACCACCTGGCGTATCAAAGTCACACCTATAATCATATTCATATAGACATTGAGACTTTTCTGCACCAGGTTCTGAGCACTCCTCAACATTTTCGCCGAGAATCAGAAGATCATAGAAGTTATACGAACAATAAGCATTATCTTTTTCGTTAAGAGTACAGATGTTTTTCCCGCGACACGCCTTGCTTGTCCCATCGACATTGCTGACGACATTCCCGTCTTCACAGCGATAAGTTTCTTTGCAAACATCGCCATCGCAGCCCACGCTGCCGCAGTCGCTGCCGGCATCCCAGCTGCCGCCTGCGCAGACATAAGCCTTGTTGTCTTCGCATTTCTTGTCGCCATCGTTACAATCAACGACGACCGCGCTTTTGCAGGCTTTCGTGATGTCGTCGCAGCCCGCGCTGCCGCAGTCGCTGCCGGCATCCCAGCTGCCGTCGACGCAAACATAAGCCTTGTTGCCTTCGCATTTCTTGTCGCCATCGCTGCAATCGCCAACGACCGCGCTCTTGCACGATTTCGTGATGTCGTCGCAGCCCGCGCTGCCGCAGTCGCTGCCGGCATCCCAGCAGCCGTCGACGCAAACATAAGCCTTGTTGCCTTCGCATTTCTTGTCGCCATCGCTGCAATCGCC
>CAMKRB010000477.1 GCA_946415045.1 uncultured Myxococcales bacterium | reverse complement strand
CTATAAAGCTCAACTGTTTTGCAGGCAAATTATCCTTATCAGAACTAAAGTAACCATTACTTCTAAAGTTCTGGCAGGCGAGGTAATCGAGCAAATAGGTATCGCAAAGCGCACATCCCGCATCCGGTTTACATTTGTTCGTCGTGTCCAGGCAACTATCCATATTATCAATCGAACCATGATGATATTCGATTGTGGTATCATGACACGTCAGCGTTGAAAATTGTACACTCTTACCATCGATCTCCGGCGGACAGCTCACGACTCGGCCATCTTTCACGTATGCGTCGTATTTCGTATCTTTCCACTCGCACCCGTTCAATCCCCCTGCAAACACAGCAGATACGATCATGAATAACAAAGCTTTCCGTGTCATGTTCAAATCTCCCCAAATCAACGGTCATGCGCCGGGTTGTAGCCATCACGGCATTCAGCATCACGGTTTTAGATGATATCGCATCCTGTTTCAACAGCAAAGGATCGATGATCGATCGTTACGATTTAACCCTGAGCGACATTCAGCTTACGAACTCTCACCACCAGCACACATCATCCGCAGGTTTTCCACCGACGCCACACTCATGCCTGTGCATTTGGCAATCACGTCGATCGAAAAATCTGTGTTTTGAACGAGTTGCATGGCAATACGCTGCCTTTCCTCGTTCACACCAGTCTCTTTTCCCTGCGCGAGGCCTTCCTCTCTGCCTTCCTCTCTGCCTTCCTCATAAATCTCTGCAAATACGCCAGTCATGATCTGCCTCCCTTGTGGTGTACGCTTAATAAAAGCGCATCTTTTTGCCAACTCATCATAGTACATTTTGTCCGGGTTTGCACATGCCATATCATGCATCAATCGCCCAAGCGGTGTATCATCCATGTGTGCACCATTCACAAATGTAATATGAACACCTGTATTTTCCTCATCCGCCAGATGCCTGCACCGGCATTCAAACGGATACTGTGGTTTTGCTTTTTTGTAATAATCAGTTTTGGTTACAAAGACGACATGCTGCTCGGGAAGCAATTCATAATCCACACCTTCACGAAGCATCTGCACATCTGTCATTGATGCATAATATCTTGCGCGTTTTAACAAGTTCGAGTTCGGTTTGACCTGAATTTCCAGGTCATACGTAACACCATTTGCATCGAAAGCCACAATGTCCAGAATTGCATTGCGGCCTCTGACACCTCCTGCGTTTAGATTCACAATATGCTGCTGCGGCTGCACATGCACTAGATGCACCGGATTGCCCAGAATAATACTCAAAACGAGCTGAGTACATGGAATACTCTGTCCCAATACCACAGTCATATACTTGTCATCATAAAGACACATGCGTTCAATCCGATCCAGATTTTTCTGTGAAAGCATCGTAGAATTCAGCATCTCGTCCTCCTGTTTCTGTTATCGATCATCCCTGTACCCTATATATGTGGCACTCAGAACTTTTTCGGCCAAAAAAAATCATTTTATTCGCATTTCGTTCGCTCGCGGGGTATATCCGCGGCGCTGTGACTGACGCAGCAATTCGTCTGTTTCACAGCAAATCAGACGATTTTCAAATATCCCGGGAGTGCGATGTCGCTGATTCAACATACAAAACCTGCGCTGATATTCATCGTCACAGGCGCAATGCTGATGCTGTTTGTAGCCCGTATGATCGGGCACACAGATATCATCATGCCCACATTTGGTGCGCTGATGACGGGCGGCTGGCTCATCCAGGACAATCTCTGGCACTACCACAGGTTCAATCTGTTTCTGAGTATGGCGCTGGCTGCATGCATTGGCCTGTCTCTGGCCATTCTGTCTCAGCAAATTGGAGAATGGTTCAGCTATATCGGCATTCTCATCGGGTTCCAGATGGTTGCCGCCATCCTTGTCATCGGCAGAACCCAGATTTATCCATGTTTTGGCGCATTCTCACTCCCCCTCATCTTCCAGACCACATCGTGGTGGTATCCGGTATCGGTAGCGACGCTGGCCGGTTTCATGCTGCTTGTGCAGTGGTGTCTTGAAAAGAGCGGCATCCGCCGTCCCCTCGATGAGGGCGAATTTCCCAATCTTCCGGAACACCGCAAAGACCGCATGCAGTTCTATCTGCGCGTCTCCACAGGCCTCATCCCGATTCTGGTGATCATCCCTGTGATGCAGCATCTGGGCGACATCAACGTGCATCTGCTGCTGCAGGCCCCTTTGTTTGTCACCTATACGACTTTTTGCAACGAGCATTCGACATTCATTCGGTTTCCCAAACAAACCTGGGCACAGCTCGTTATGGCATCCGCCATTGGCATGGCATTTTGCTGGCTTTCGTCATATTTCGCCGCTTTTCTCAGCGATATTGTTGCCACCCCCATCTGCGTGGGATGCTCGGTCGCACTCACACTGTTTCTGGCTGGCCGCATCTTTGTCAAACGCTTCCCGCCGGCGATATCCATGGCGATTACGCCGTTTTTGGCGACAAGCCTGATGACGTCAGTCGTTCAGGTCGTGCTGTTTCCTTTGTTTATCGCTGTTGCGGCAGCCTATTGCATTTTTATGGCCTGGGTATTCAGACGCCATCCCAAATACGAAAACATGGATTTGCACTATTTATAGGGAATCTATAGGTTTCCTGCAGTTCTTTTTGGACGGCTGCGCCGTAAGCACTTTTATTTCGCGGCTACGCGCCGCAGCGGGTAGGGGGTGTGCCACCGCGCACACCCCCTACCAACCCCCGCGCGGCCGGGGGAGAGCCCCCGGTCCCCCCAGCTTTAGTTCTATGT
>CAMKRB010000476.1 GCA_946415045.1 uncultured Myxococcales bacterium | reverse complement strand
GCGTTCGCGGAACAACGCCCCTTGCCGCCTGCGGCGCGTAGCCGCGCAAATTATGGGCTTACGGCATAAGCCGTCAAAAAGAGCATACGGGGCTGAACTGTTACAGTCAGATACCTGCCCAAATCTCCCCACCATTGCGATTCCGCCAGTGATCGAATACTGTCAGGCGTTGCGCCGGGCGCCAGGCTATAAACGATAAGCTCCACGCCGAAAGCTCGTAACTCAACAGCGTTCGGCACTATGGATTGCTTTTCGCATTCGTATCCAGATTCATCAGGGCTTTTTGGATTTTGGCACCGGTCGTATCAAGTTTTTGCTGGCATTTTTCAAGCAATGCGCTTGCTTCTGTGACGTATTCGAGCATCTTGTCGATATCGCAGTCGTTCTGGCGGAGCTTATCGATGATCTCCTCAATGCGCGCAATATCATCTGCATACGTTGTATTCTGGTTTTCGTCCGACATATCCAATTCCCCGTGTTAAATGCGTTTCGGATACAAAATGTGATGTATCATGGAGTTTTAGGCGTAATCCTGTCAACCGTAACCTCAGCTTTGCCATTGGCAAAACCGATGCTCAGGCTGTCTTTTTCCTTAATCTGGCTGACATCTGAGATTCGATGGCCTGAGCTGTCGCTCACTGTGACAAATCCGCGCTTAATCATTTCGTCCGGCCGCAGCAGTTCTACCATCTTTCGATATTGCTCCAGCTGATTGCCGGCATTGCGTATGCCTTCACATGCACTGTCGTTCAGCCGGTTTCTGGAATTCTCAAGCTTCATCTGTGCATTTCGCAGCAGCCCATTGCACAGCGTTTCTATCGTTTGTCTATACGACTCGAACTGCATGCGAAAGCGCTCACAATTCTGTTCAAAGCCATAATTCAGCGTTTGCCGAAGTGTCGCAAGCTGATTCTGTATATGATTTCGGCCTATCACCGAAAAATTCTCCAAATCTGAACGGTATTTTTCGATGAGATAGGACTTTTCTTTCAGATTATCTCTTGCGATGCGATCGATCGTCGTTCTAAATCCATCCAGCTGTCTTTCGGCCCGATGCACCCCATTCTGCGCCAGATTCTTGCTCTGTTCACTCAGAATCGACAGTTTGTTCTGCAATCTGTCCAGATTTTGTTTTGAATAGATATGCAAATCGCGATGCGCATTTTCCAGACGATTAAATATATCAGAAATGATACCGACCAGATATACACCAACATCCGTAGGCGTAATCAAATCCTCGGATGTGATATCATCGAGCACCGTCGTATCTCTGCCATGTCCGATACCGATCAGAAATTTCAGGGGACAGCGAGTGATATATTCGGCAATTCTGTAATTATTAAAATCGTATAAATCTTTGGTCGCGCCGCCGCCGCGCAGAATTACACCGACATCGAATTTATCCGTGCCGTATTTTTCAAGCATTTCAAACGCTTTCATCATCGCAGGTTCAAGTTCTTTCCCCTGCAGCGCCGTTTGAAATATAGTAATCTCGAAGGGAAACATGGATTCGTAGATTTTTTTTATAAAATCTCCCCATCCGGCGGACGATTCGTTCGAAAAAACGGCCAGACGCAGCGGTAAAAACGGCATCGGCAGCTTTTTGTTGTTGTCCAGAATTCCCTGTTCTTTTAATCTATTTTCGATAATCAGTTTTTCTTTATAAAAATCGCCTTCCTCAAAATAGACATCGACTTCCGAAACAATAAAACTGGGCTTATTGTTCATGAGGTAGCTGTCGATGTGGCCGCGCATTCTGGTCTTTGTATTGTTACAAATCTTTTTGATATCATCGGGAGATAGTTCCGATGTGATGCGTTGCCAGGCGCTTTGCCAGATCACACAATCCAGCGTAAAACTGTCTTTTTTACCGGATTTGGATGCATTCTCATCCGCATCTTTATTCTTTTCCGCCAGCTGAAAATAGTATCCTTTGCCACCAAACCGGAAATCGACGATATCGCCTTCGACCCAGACCTCTGTGCTCAGATGCTTGCGAAATGTTTCTTTAATGGCCGTATTCATCTGGCTTACGGTATATATCTTTGCGCCTTTCGAAGGTGACGTGCGCTGTGGCTGCTCAAGAGAAAATGCAGACAAATCCGCACGAAACGCGGTTTCGGTGACAACTCTGAACGATCCGTCTGCCGGTTGCGGCGACTGGAGTGTACGGGATCCTGGAGCTGGTGTTGGCTGTCGACTGAATGCGACGCCTTTTGTGTCGCTCGACGGGATAGAATTGGGGATCGGCGTGTTTTGCAGCGATTTTTGTACCGATTCAGCTGGTTTTGGCGGATTCTGAATGTGTTGCGCTGCATCCGCAGCTTTTGTATAGGATATATATCCCAACGCATCCAGCAGATTTCGGAGATTGCCAAACCGCTCTTTGTCAACCACCCAATATTGGTAGGTCAGACCATCTCTTTTCAGAATGCGGATTTCCCGGGCTGCTTCGAGCTTCATGGCATTGCTCAAACCCGCATCATCCAGCCAGGTCACCACCCAGCCATTGCGGTTTTCAACCCAACCATAGGTCTTTTCCTTGTGTACGCCAAATGCGACTGCACTGCCCGCCATCTCGATTCCCACGTTCCAATATGCTGCAAAATACAGCATTTATGCAATCTAAACTGTTTTGAGGCAATAGGCAATAGGCTGCGGCGTTCTTTTGGCGAAATGCGTTATTATACGTAACTGCTCAGCCATCGACAATGAGCGCCGTTAGGCGTTCAATATCAATAGCCCCCGGTTGGAGCCGTAGGCGACTACCGGGGGA
>CAMKRB010000475.1 GCA_946415045.1 uncultured Myxococcales bacterium | reverse complement strand
CGGCTTTGCATTTTCATATCCACGCTCGTTAAATAGAGCCATACATTTTGTATGTTTATCTGATGTGTCGGTTTCATTGGGATGCATGGGATCCCCTAGTATTGGATGTGTTGTATGAAAAATAGTACATTATTATGGATACTCGCCAGTGGCCTGCTGTTATCTGCCTGCAGCGATGATTCAACGGGAAAAAACGGAAACACGGGGGATGTCCCCGGGCACGGGCCAGTGCCACAATCGGAATGCGGTAACCTGATAGTCGAATCCGGCGAAACCTGTGATGATGGGAATCAAAACGCAGGCGATGGGTGCGCTGCGGATTGCAAATCGTCTGAACCCGGCTACCGATGCCCGCCCACCGGTGGTCCTTGCCGCAAAAATAGTCAACCTGTTCCGGTTTCGAAATGCGGTAACCGGATCCTTGACGAAGGTGAAGCCTGTGATGATGGAAATCAAATCGCAGACGATGGCTGTGCGGCTGACTGCAGCGCCATTGATAATGGTTATACATGCCCACGGGTCGGGCGCTCGTGCGTACCCGAGAGTTGCGGCAATGGCGTGGTCGAAAAAAACGAAGAATGTGACTATGGCCCCGAAAGCAATGTCGAATACTCCAAAGATGATCTGTCGATTTGCGCACCGGATTGCCAATGGGCGCATTTTTGCGGCGATGGCAAATTGGATCGCGTGGATATCGAACATGGCGAGACGTGTGATACTAAAGGCATAGATACGTCGAATGAGCGCAACGGCTGTTCAGTGGATTGCAAACGCGTGAATTATTGCGGCGATGGCGTGATTCAAGCAGATGCAGGCGAAGCCTGCGACGATGGCAATGAACGCTCAAACGATGGCTGTTCGTCTGATTGTCAGTTCGAAGAAGGGTTCAGGTGTTATCTCGAACTGGGAAAAACGGTCTGTCATTCGATTTCCTGCGGCAATGGCGTGTTTGAACCCGATATGGCTGAATCCTGCGATGATGGCAACCGGGAATCGGGAGATGGTTGCTCCGCCAGTTGTTCCAGCGAAAAAGGCTATCGATGCACGACCAACAGTGCGGGCAAATCCGAGTGCGTATTTACCTGCGGCGATGGGATTCTGGACGAAGAATCCGGCGAAACCTGCGATGATCACAATCTCACTTCGGGGGATGGCTGCTCGGTTTCCTGTACCGTCGAACCCGGATGGATGTGCCCGGATGCCGGTAAACCCTGTGTCGCCAGAGCCTGCGGCGATGGTGTGCTTGCCGGAAGCGAGGAATGTGATGATGGCAATCTCGTGAATGACGATGGTTGCTCGGCCAGATGTAAACTCGAAACCGGCTACCGGTGTCTGGTCGTCAAAAATGGCAGAACGCTTTGCTGCTACAATTACAGCACAGAACAACAAAGCCCCATCAAGGCCGATGAATGCCTGAATGAACATCCGCCCAAAGGATTCTGCGGCAATCACATCGTTGAAACCGGCGAAGAATGCGATACGACGAACAGCGGATGCAATGCCGATTGCACGCTCAAACCCGGCTGGGAGTGTCAGAAAGACGTCTATAACGGATCTTGCCGCACATACGATTGCGGCACAACCGCTGGCAATATCAGTGTCGATCCTGCATACAATTCGTCAAAACAATGTGACGACGGCAATCTCTCCAATAACGACGGCTGCTCCGCATCCTGTCGTCTCGAAGAGGGCTATCACTGCAGCGTTAATGGCGGTGTGTATCGGTGCGTCAAAGGCCGTTGCAACGATGGATTCCTGGATGCCGGCGAAGAATGTGATGATGGAAATGCAAAGCCAAATGATGGCTGTTCACCAAGCTGCCGGCGCGAAACCATGTTCGATTCTTATGTCGATGAGAATGGCGTGGCTTCCTATTATCCCAAGTGTGGTGACGGTATCACGCTGTGGATGATTCCCGAAAGAGACGATCTCGGCAACCCCGTTTGCAAAAGTGAAGCGTTCAAAGATGCTGCTGCGCCCTATTCCGATGCGGTTGCAAACAGCAAGTATTATGGGTGCAAATATGGTTTTGTGCCCGCCGAAGAATGCGATGATGGAAATCTGGTTTCGGGCGACGGATGCTCCACGCTCTGCAAAACTGAACGCGGCTTCGAATGCACCAATTTCGGTGCCAATCCGAAATACGTCGATATGGATATTACTTACTACGATTTCCGCGCGCCTCAGTCTCAGACCTCAGATCCTGCTCCTGCCTCATTCAGCAGTTCCAGCGAAGCTGCCTATGGCGGCTGGATGACCAGCGATCTGCTCGATATGATGAATGCGCGCGATAATGTCTGTGCACAGAAGGATTTCTTTAATTCGACCATCTATACACAGAACGGCAATATCTACCGAACCGGTCATCCCGATTTCGGATGCAATTATTCCGGATCCGGATGCACTGGCATGGTTCAGGATGATCTCGATGCCGACCAGAAACCTGTGCTCGTTTCGAATTGGAACAGCGCCTCTGGCAAGGATAATGACAATGAAAGCGTCGCAGTAAATTCACAGGTGACCTGCGAAGGGTCGTTCTATTACTGGTATCGCTATGTGCCGGGGCTGAACCTGAAAATCGACGCCAGATTGCGACTGTTCCAGGATAATGCAGACGACGATAAATACGTATTCGATTATCGAACGCCGTGCAAAATGATAGATGGATCCAATGTTTGCGCGATGAATGCCAATCTTTCGGAGATGTCTGCAGCCAATCCATACTTTGGGCCGCTCATCGACAATGGTTATGCGCCAACCGAAACGGCCAATGGCGGCGACAAAA
>CAMKRB010000474.1 GCA_946415045.1 uncultured Myxococcales bacterium | reverse complement strand
CCTGACGGCAAGCTCGCAAGGGCGCCGGCGGGCGCGCGGGGGGGGGGGCTATGTAGTTTAGCCTTAATATCGTCTGCATTTGCCGACAGCTGTGACAACCTCAACACCAACAAAACCTGGAATGCCACATTCGAAAAGCTGAATGAAGCCTACCAGAATAAAGACTATGCGACTGCGCTTCAATACAGCCGCGAACTCGAGAATATATGTGAACTGTCGCCGATTCTGAATTATACCATCGCCTACATTCACAAAGGCCTGGGCGATAAAGAGAAATATCTGTTTTATCTTCAGAAATCGACGCAGAACACCGAACGTTTTTCGGTCGACAAGAACGCCCTCGACCAGATCTGGAGCGACAAATACATCGCCGCGCATCCCGAGGCAGATCCCGAAATTATCAAAGCACGGGAAGCAACCATCGCGACACAGGCCGAAACGATTGCCCAGCAGGAAACCCAGCTGAAATCCATGCAGCTCACTGCCGGCGAATCGATTGCGCTGCAGGAAGAAGTGAATGCTTCGCACAAAGCGGATGATGCGCTGCTGTGGACCAGTGTCGCCATCAGCGGTGCCGGATTGATTTTGACAGCGGTCGGAGCCGTTCTGGTCGTTCAAAACAAAGACAATGCCATCGGCTCCAGAACAAAGGCGAATCAGTCGGAAAGCTATGTGAAATCCAGTTATCCGATGGCCTGGGGGCTGGTCGGTGCTGGTATTGGCATCACTGTTATCGGTACAGCGCTGTCGGGCTATTTCGGCTATAAATACAGCAAAAATCACAAAAACGATAATACAAAAGAATTATCGTTCCAGATTTCTCCATACTATTCATCGGTATCATTTACATTCTAAAATATTGAGGAGAATAGCGATATGCATAAATATCTGATTTGTATCGCGGTATTAGCCGTGGCAGGATTTATGGCGAGTGGCTGCGAGAGCGAAGGACAAAACTCGCTGAAGCTGGCGTGTGAAGCTAAGTATGATAAAGCGTTCTGTAAGAATATCACATCGGAATTGCAGTTGGAGTGTTATCAAAATATAGACAACGACAAACGATCAAACTGCGATAGTGTTGTCGATGCGTTCAGTTTATCATGTGTTATAAGTGGAGGAAAATATAATGATAGCCGGTGTATCTGCAGTAACACACCTTGCTCCAAAGGCGTTATATGCGAAGGCAATGGCCAGTGCGGCGGCATAGAATTTGAATGCAATGGCGCTGAAACCCAATGTACAGACGACGAAGATGGTATTGGACAACTCAGGAGCTGCAGCAATGGACAATTTGGAGACGCCACCGCATGTCCGAACAATGTCTCATGCACTAAAGATGAGACTAAATGTGGTAACTGTAAAAATGGTGATATAGAGAATAACTGCAAAACGAATGAAGAAGGAATTGGCGAGTATTCGATATGCCAAGATGGCGATTGGTCTACAGTTGAATGTGATGGATCTTCTTGCAAGGGAGATACATGTGGTGACTGCAAAAACGGCGCGATGCGATGTGAAGGCGTAAGCACAAATAAATATACGCTATGCAACAACGGAGAATGGAATCAAGAAATATATACTTGTCCAGGCGAAGCACTCTGCAAAACAGGAAAATGTTTAGATGAAGATCTTGAAATCTGTCCAACAGTCAACAGTCAGGAAGTTGATAAATGCATTAATGACAATGGTAGTAATGATGGATTCAAACAACGATGTGTAAACGGAAAACTCACATCAGAGCGCAGCATCTGTCTTGACCCGGATGACGAGAATAAAAAATTGTCGTGCAATGCTAATAAAACAGACTGCGGCAAATGCCACATTGGTGATACAATTTGCCGAAACAGCGCCGATGGTGTTGGGAATGCTTACAGATGCAATGCAGACGCAGTTTTGGATAAAATACGCAACGATAAAGAATTCAGTTGCAAAGGCAATGAAATTGGGGACTGCAGGAATGGCAAATACACTTATATCTCTGAAGACAGCGACCGTGGCGTTAAGATTTGTTCGGCAGGCCAATATGAAATAGGTACAAATTTTTCACGTGTCATAAAATGGGATGGTTCAAAAGTTCTTGATTTTATAACTGACAATTATGATTACAAAACGTTCAACGTCAGAACAGATCTCACAGGCATGATGAAGATCGATATAGATGATAATGATACATGTAACTTTAACAACACTGAATCCGTACTAAACATTAATAATAAAAAAATTGGTGGAGGAACATGCGCCAACTACATCAGAAATCCGATGGGAGGATGTGATGCGGACCTATTTTACTTTCTCAAGTATTTGCATGGTGTCTCGAAAAGTGATGATGTTAGTCCAGCTTGGCTGATGAGTGGGGATGCATCCAGTGGTTTCTCTTATCGTTGGTTTAATTGTAAAACTGGTGGAGGTTGCGAATCCATCACTTTTTGCATTGATGCCGTCGTAGATTCAAATTACAGCGAAATCGCAGATGCATACGTGGTGACAATAAGCAATGCAGCAGATGGGGCTTCAAAACCACAAATTCACTTTGTACCTGCGCCCAAAGGGTGCAATTCGAACCATACCGCAGAACGGCAAGATTCGTACGTTTGGAATAACTGCAATGAAAAAGTAATCGATAGTCGCTGTAACTTTAACAGCAATGACGAAACTATTAAATGTAGCACATGCAATCTCGGAGTTTATTATTCGATGGAACAAATTGTATGCAATAACATCGACAAATTATGCGAAAGTAGTAAATGCCGATTTGAAACCGATTTTTCCTGTAAATTCGATAATATGTCATACCCAAGAAGGAATATA
>CAMKRB010000473.1 GCA_946415045.1 uncultured Myxococcales bacterium | reverse complement strand
TTTTTATGAAAACAAATAGAAAAGGTTTCACCCTCATCGAGTTGATGATCGTCGTTGCCATCATCGGTATTCTGGCTGCCGTCGCTATCCCGGGGTTTATGAAGTACATTAAGGATAGTAAGACCTCGGAAGCTAAGGTGAATATTAAAGCAATTGCTGAAGGCGCCGTGGCATTTTATCAGGGAGAACACACTAAGAAAGATGGCACAATGTACACTCGACAGTATCCAAGCGCATCTTATTGCAAAAAAATGTCAAGTGCTGATAGTGGCTGTGCGGCAGTTGCTAATGAACCAAGTGCAATTAGACCAACAGGTAGCAAAACTGCTGGTTCATGGGGCGCTGAGCCATGGACAAGTTTGAATTTTCAAACGTCTGGGCCATTATATTATACATACTCTTACAAAGGAACAGCAGCAACAACTTCAACGTTATCTAGTTTCAATGCTCAAGCTGCTGCCGCGCTTGATAAAGTGACTGTTGACTCATGTTTTCAGATGGATGGAAGCACAGATGATAATGGGGATCCACAGCTTACAGCTATCAGAGATAAGAGTGAAGAATCTACTACTCCATGTACAGTCTTAAGTGGTAGTTAGTATATTAGCTCGAGGCTTCGCCTCGGGCTTTTCGTTTATTCTAAGCGTTTAGATGTATTCTCAAATGTTATGCATAATTGTACTATCAACAATAATGGCTTTACTCTGATCGAACTTATGATCGTAGTTGCGATCATCGGTATCCTTGCCGGTATATCTGTTCCATCATTGTTGCATTACATCGACGATTCCAAACTCAGCGAGGCACGGGGTAATCTGCGGACGATCGCCGATAATGCAGTCACATATTTCAATACAGAACATTATTTTGATACCAACGGAACGCATAAAACCGATGGCCGATATCCGGGATGTCAGGATGGTGATAATGTTGCGCCGGTAGATTGTGGTGCGGCAGCAGCCAAAACATATACAACGCTGCAACCGGGATTAAAGATGAAAATCGGCGATGCCGAATGGAGCAAACCCGTATGGATTCGTCTGGGGTTTCGGCTGGATGCGCCGGTATACTATGGTTACGAATATACAACGGCCGATAGTACCAGAACTTTTACGGCGACAGCGACTGCAAAATTCGACGCGAATAAGACTTCCAAATTCTCGATAAGCGGCAGCGAGAAAGGGGCATTGTCGATGCTCAAAGAGGTGCAGTAAGTTAAAGCTTCGTCGATGGTCAACGATCCGGCGATGAATATGCCAAGATCAGCCATGTGATCTAGGTGAAATAGCAATTTATAATTCTCTTGATATCGGGGATGAACCACGACCAAGCGCATTAAAGACGCGCACCAACTACTCAATTATCCAATAGCCAGTCAATCAAATTAATCACTCGGATGCCGTCGTAATTGCCTGGAGTATATCGATCAAGCGTCAGAATGACTTTGGGATGATGATCACGGATGGCATGAAGCGGTTTGATTTCACGGTCAAATGTACTTTGTTCGGTGAGCGATGCGGTAACCTGAATATATTGAAATTCGTCATCCTTCTGAACGACAAAATCAACTTCAGTGGCACCGAGTTTGCCGATACAGACGCGATTGCCGCGGCGCAGAAGTTCAAGATAGACTGTATTTTCAAGGACAAATCCAAGGTCATAAGTTTTGCGCGGCAGTAAATATCGTCGCAGTCCCGAATCGACAATGTAAATCTTATGGTTGTTTTTCAATAATTGTTTACCCGCAATATCAAAGCGCTCGACCGGGTAAAAAACAAACGCTTCCCTTAGCATTTCCACATAATCCGAAACTGTATTCTGAGAGACTCGGCGGCCAGCAGAAATAATATAATCTGTGATCGATTTATAAGATATTGGACTGCCAATTGAAGATGCAAGAAAACGCGCAATATCTCTGAGAAGACTGAAATCATTAACCTTGCGTCTGTCGGATGCCGCATTTCTGCGCTGTTCTCTGGCTTCTATATCTTTGACAATGATGGTGTTATAAATGCCCTCAAGATAAGTGTGGATGCGCTCTTGCTGTCGTTCCAGTTGGCATGTATACGGAAAACCACCATCGCGTAGATACAGTGAGAAGGCATCATCCGCATTTACCTCACCAAATGCTTTGTAATACTCCGAAAATGAAAACGGCAGCATAAATATTTCAATATAACGCCCCGACAACAAGGTCGCCAATTCCCCAGACAGCATATAGGAATTCGACCCTGTAATATATAAATCTACATTGTCAAGAATATACAAGGAATCAACGGCTTTTTCGAACCCAACCACACGTTGAATCTCATCAAGAAAGATATAATTCATCCGGCCATCAACCAACCGGCTTTTGATATGTTGATGCAACGCTTTATAATCAAGCAGTTCCTCGAATGCCAAATCTTCAAAATTGATTGAGATTATCTGTTCGCCGCTAACGCCTTGGGCCGCCAGAACTTCCTGATATTGACGCAGCAGCGTGGATTTCCCACACCGCCGAATCCCCGTGATCACTTTAATCACCTGCGTGTCTTTCCATTGCGCCACCGCTTCCAGATATCTCGTTCGTCTTATGTCCATCTTATCCATCCATTCAAAACTTTCCCAAATTGGAAAGTTTTCGATATGTTATAGCAAAATTTTCCAAAATTGGAAACCCATTGCATAATTAATCCATATTCGTGTCTATTTCCTCGCCTTTGCTTCGCATACGGCTCGCCGCGCGTCTATCTGCGATACGCCGCGCCATCATCATCCTCGCCTATGGGCGGCCACTGCCGCCCATACGGCTCGCTGGTTTTACGGGC
>CAMKRB010000472.1 GCA_946415045.1 uncultured Myxococcales bacterium | reverse complement strand
AAACGCGTTTGTCGGTTGTGATAAAGAAATCACAATGAGCAAAGATTGCACAGGCAATATGATATGCATCTGGAGGTTTGATTCCTGTTTCGATGATTGGTTGTGCCAATTCTGCTATTTTATCAAAATTTGCCTCACTTACGAATACTGTAGAATTTTCTTCTATAAATTCAAGAATGCTTTTCTTTCGTGTTTCATGAGGATTGGCATAATTTTCTGCCATTAAAACATAAGATGATGCCAGATCCAGTCTATTTTCAATAATCATGTGTTGTATGTGCAATTTGGCCTGTGTTTCAAGCGAAATACGAACCTGTGTCTGATCGTCGTATGGCCGATTATAACAGCAATTATCAAGATATATTCGCATGGTATTACCTATTCTCTTCAGATGCTTCTCCCCAAATGGATGCGCATCTTTAACGATTTTATCATCTGGTCGCATGATGTGCAAGGGCGACAGGCGGGCCGTATGCGCACAGCGCATAGGCCGCCCCGATGCGCGGGCGTATCGGCCTGTGGCCGATAGCCCGCGTCAGCGCGATGTAGGCGCGTGTCGTGACACGCGCCAAATCACGCCCCAGATACAGCAACGCCCGCGTATGGCGCAGCCATAGCGGGCGTTTCCGAACCGTAGCGCCGTGTTTTCACGGCGCAAGGCGAGGTGGAGACGTGTCGTGACACGTCTCCCACATTGTTTTACGCGTTCACGTGGCGCTGAACCTCGACGAGCTGGTTGTAGTAAGCCAGACGTTCGTCGATATCCTTCTGTGCCAGGGCGAAGAGGTGTTCGGCGAGTTCGGGCTTGGTGCGCATGAGGAGGTTGAAGCGGGATTCCTGCATTGCGAAATCCTTGAACGGCATGGTCGGGGCTTTGGAGTCGAGATGGAAGGGCTTGCCGTTGGGATCGGTCGTGGGCTGGAAGCGGTACATTGGCCAGTAGCCGCATTTGACGGCGTCTTTGATGCGATCCTGGGTGTTGGTCATGTTGATGCCGTGCGCGATGCAGGGGCAATAAGCGATGATGAGGGACGTGCCTTCGTATTCTTCGGCTTCCTTGAGGGCCTTGAGGGCCTGGTTGCGGTCGGCGCCGAGGGCGATTTGGGCGACGTAGACGTTGCCGTAAGCCATAGCGAACTGGCCGAGATCCTTCTTGCCGCCAGGTTTACCGCCGGCAGCGAATTTGGCGATGGCGCCGCGGCTGGTGGACTTGGAGGCCTGACCGCCGGTGTTGGAGTACACTTCGGTGTCGAGGACGAGGATGTTGACGTTGCGGCCCAGTGAGAAGATGTGATCGAGTCCGCCGTAACCGATATCGTATGCCCAGCCGTCGCCACCCATGATCCACAGCGAGCGCTGGAGGAGATTGTCGGCCTGCGCGAGGAGCATCTTGGCGTCGTCGGACTTGATGTCGGCGAGTTTGGCCTTGAGGGCGGCGATATCGGCGCGGACGCGGTCGAAGTCGGCATCGGTCTTCTGAGGTGCTTCGGTGAGGGACTTGACGAGTTCATCGCCCACTTCGGCGCTGAGTTTCTTGAGCAGATCGCGAGCGAAATCGCGGCGCTGATCGAGGGCCAGGCGGATACCGAGACCGAATTCGGCGTTGTCTTCGAAGAGGCTGTTGGCCCATGCAGGACCGTGGCCGTTTTCATCGGTTGCCCACGGCGTGGAGGGCAGATTGCCGCCGTAAATCGACGAGCAGCCGGTTGCATTGGCGACGACCATGCGATCGCCAAAGAGCTGGGAAACGAGCTTGACATAAGGTGTTTCGCCGCAGCCAGCGCAGGAGCCCGAGAACTCGAACAGCGGCTGAATGAGCTGTGAACCCTTGACGGAAGCCTTGTCGACTTCGGTGCGTTTCTTGTAGGGCAGCGTCTCGAAGAAATCGAGGTTCTTGCGCTCTTCGTCGAGGTGATCGAGGCGGTATTCCATCTTGAGTGCACCCTTGGCAGCTGCCGGGCACTGGGTCACGCAGACGCCGCAACCGGTGCAATCATCAGCATAAACCTGAACGCGCATCTTCGAGCCTTCGGGAACTTCTTTGCCTTTCCAATCGCGGCTGGTGAAGGAAGCAGGGGCATCCTTGATCTGGTCGGGCAGGAAAGTCTTGATACGGATAGCTGCGTGCGGGCAGGAGATGGAGCAGAATGCGCAGCCGATGCATGCATTGGCGTCCCAAATGGGGATATCACGCGCAATACCGCGTTTTTCCCAACGCGACGTTGCGGTCGGGAAGTGACCATCGGCATCGAAAACGCTCGTCGGAAGCGATTCGCCTTCGTCCTTCATGAGTTTGCTCATGATGTTCTGGACGTATTCCGGAGCCTTACTGTAATCGGGGTTGAGGCGGTGCAGATCGCCGACCGTGCCGGGAACCTTGACTTCGTGCAGGTTTTCGATGGAGGCATCGATGGCTGCATAGTTCTTCTGAACGACGGCTTCGCCTTTCTTCATGTAGGCTTTCTTGGCGGCTTCCTTGATGCGCATAATGGCTTCTTCTTCGGGGAGAACACCCGAAAGTTTGAAGAAGCATGCCTGCATCACGGTGTTGATGCGGTTGCCCATGCCGGTCTTTTCGGCAACGGCGCCTGCGTCAATGACGTACAGTTTGATCTTCTTGTCGATAATCTGTTTCTGAGTCTCGGCAGGAATGTGGTTCCATGCATCATCTGCGGGATACGGGCAGTTCAAAAGCAGTGTCGCACCGTTCTCGGCATTGGCCAGAACGTCTTTCTTCTCGATGAAACCAAACTGATGAACAGCGATGAAGTTCGCGCGCTGAATCAGATACGCACCCTTGATGGCTTTCTTGCCGAAA
>CAMKRB010000471.1 GCA_946415045.1 uncultured Myxococcales bacterium | reverse complement strand
AGACGGTGTAGAGACGTTCGGTCGAACGTCTCTTAAACCGTCGAGCACATAGGCACGCGCAAGAGGGCGTATCGGCGCAGCCGATAGCCCGATGGCGAGGCGTATTGGGATGCAGGGACGTGTCGCGACACGTCCCTGCGTGCCAATAGCCGAGCGACAGAACACCTTGTGCATTTTTCGCAAAACAGATTGTCGTTATGGTATGTTAGCCATCCTGCCGATGATCGGCGAGGAATTGAGACGAGTGGAGTCACTGCAATGAAGAAGTTCAACATCACCGGAACCTGTTTTCCCAACAAACACTACATGGTCGATTTGACCGGTCGCGTTGCGCAGATCAAGGCGATGGTGGATGACGGAGCTTATTTCTGCATCAATCGCGGGCGGCAGTTCGGCAAAACCACGACGCTCCACGCGCTCACAGTGGGGCTGGCAAGTGATTATGAGGTCTATGCCATCAGCTTTGAGGGGCTTGATAACGCATCCTACGAGACAGAGCGTCACCTGGCTTATGCCATAATGCGGCAGTTTGAATTTGCGGCTTTGATGCGCGGGAACAATGTGTCCAGACAAGTTCAGGAGATCGTGTCTGAGGCTGTCAAGGCAAACAAGGCCGAAAAGCAGATCGGCCTGGACGATTTTTCGATGTTCATTTTTCAAATGTGTATGACTGCGCAAAAACCACTCGTTCTGATCATCGACGAAGTGGATCAGGCAAGCAATTATGATTCGTTTATACGCATGTTGGGATTGTTGCGAAAAAAGTATTTGATACGCGACCAAATGCCGACTTTTCAATCCGTCATTCTCGCCGGGGTCTATGATATCAAGAATTTGAAGCTTAAAATTCGTCCCGAAGCCGAGCATCAATACAACAGCCCGTGGAATATCGCGGCGAATTTTGATGTCGAGATGGCATTTAACGTGAGCGATGTCGAGGGCATGTTGCGAGATTATGAGAACGACCATCACACCGGCATGGATATTCATTCGATTGCGAAGGATATTATAGATTATACATCGGGGTATCCGTTTTTAGTGTCACGGATATGTATGATTCTTGACGAAAAGAAATTGCCGTGGGACAGAGAGGGATTTTTACAGGCTGAGCGGCTTTTGCTCAGTGAGAAAAATACGCTATTTGATGATTTTACAAAGAAACTTGATGATTTTCCAGAGCTGTATCAAATGCTGTATGCATTGCTTTATCAAGGCAAGCGAATTTATTATAATGTAAGCGAACGATGGATATTGCGACGATGTTTGGTTATATAATAAATGATAATGGCAAGCTGGCTGTTTCGAATCGCATATTTGAAACATGGCTCTATAATCATTTTATCGCGAAAGAACAAATGGAAGATATTTTTTCTGCAGGCTCCATCGATAAAAATCAATTTATCAAGGATGGCTGTATTGATATGGAGCATTTGCTCGCACGGTTTGCGGTGCATTTTAATGATATTTACAGCAATAAAGATGATGCGTTTGTTGAAAAGATGGGACGCAAGCTGTTTTTGTTATATCTCAAACCCATTATTAACGGTGTCGGAAATTATTATATCGAAGACCAGACGCGGGATGAGACGCGCACCGATGTCATTATCGATTACCTCGGCAAACAATATATCATCGAACTCAAGATATGGCGCGGAAATGCGTATAACGAACGCGGCGAGCAGCAGATTGCGGGATATTTAGATTATTTCCATGCGCATACGGGCTATCTACTGAGCTTCTGTTTTAACAAGAATAAACAGCCCGGCGTAAAAACCGTGCAGATCAATGACAAGACTATCGTCGAGTGCGTGGTGTGAGATGAGGATTTCGTAATCGAATGCAGATGTACTTTTGGGTTTAAACGACAGGAGACGCTTTTATGGGTAAAATGCTTGTTTATCATGGAAGTTATGCGGAAGTCCGTGAGCCTAAAATCATTGTTGGAAGAAATACGAAAGATTTTGGTACCGGTTTTTATTGTACGGTAATCAAGGAGCAGGCTCAACGATGGGCACGAAGATACGATACTCCAACAGTCAATATCTATTCATCGCTCATCGATGAAAAATTGGATATTCTGGAATTCAAAACCATGACGGATGCGTGGCTCGATTTTATTATAGCCTGTCGTAGCGGAAAACCGCATTCACATGATATTGTGATAGGTGCCATGGCGAATGATCAGATTTACAACTTCATATCAGATTACATGGATGGCATTCTGACGCGAGAACAATTTTGGGTATTGGCAAAATTTAAGTATCCAACACATCAAATCAATTTTTGTACAGACGATGCACTTAAATGCTTAACCTTTGTCAAATCGGAGAAAGTAACGCCATGAACGGTCGTGAAGATAAAAAGAGCAACGATTTATTTTTTACCTGTGGTTTGATTGAATACCTTGCCAGGAAAACACAAAACCATCCCTCGTTCATTGTACAGGCACTTGGTGAGAAGCGTATTGCAAAATTATATGAATTGGCAGATGTATATCATAGCGATAATATTGATAGAGTTTCAAATGATCTGATAGAAGATTGTCATATTCAAAATGGTACGTTTGATAATATTACCTCGTGTGAGTATTCAGTTCCAACGCACTGGGATATCGGTAAGGTTTATAAGAGGCTGATACTCAAAGTTGCTGAAGCTGAGAATATTGACATGGTTCATGCACTCATGGAAGTATATAAATCGCGGATTACTGATTTAATCGAAAATTACAATAGTAGTTTTTATTATGATTCGCCGAGTGCGATATTCGAGACATATCGCAATGATTGTACACCTGTTGCGGATGATTGATATTGCAATCAATTGCGAG
>CAMKRB010000470.1 GCA_946415045.1 uncultured Myxococcales bacterium | reverse complement strand
ACAGATGCCTTCTGCTGTTGCCTTGGCCTGTGCGGCGCATTTATCATACTCGCTGACGGTATTCAGGCCGGCGCATGCGGCATAATCGCTGTCGCCCATGTATTGTTCGACGCAAAGGGAATACGGGCTCTCCGAAGTTCCGTCACCTTTATAGGCGATCGCGCATTTGTTGCCGTTGTTCAAATCTTTCTCTTCCAGACAGCTCTGAATTGCAGCGGTATAATACTTTCCGCCGCAGGCGGTCTGGTAATTCTGCTCCAGACATTCCTGATATTTGGTGTATTTCGAAAGACCGGCGCATCTCGCGGGGCCTGTGCCGTTATCCGTTTTGTCGGCATTGGCCAGGCAGACTTCCTGTTCGCTGTAGCGATACAGCTGTTTGCACCAACGCATCTCGAATTCAGTCGTATCGGCTTTGCAATTGAGCAGTTGCTTGCACGTGCCCGGATTGCTGATATCGAATGAAGGATTCAGTTCACGGCACTGCTCGACACATGATTTTTCCTTCTCAATGCCGTCGATCAGGATGGCGCGGAGCTCCACATCGGTGTCTTTCTGGGTGGTGTTGTATTTGAGTGACGAGAATCCGGATCCGCCGTGAGACATGTAATTGTTCGTGGCAAACTTATAGAACCACTCGGGTTGCAGCCTTTCCATACAAGCATCATACTCGCCCTTCTGCGTGTCGATCACGTGTTCGCATGTGACGATCTGGCTTTCGGGGGGCTTGTTGGGATCGTAATGTGCGCAGTCGGATCCCTTGTTGTCGGGATTGCACAGACCGCGAACAATCTTGATATCCTTGGCGAAGTGAACGTCGTAGATGTCGTTGGGCGAATCACCGTAGGCATCCTTGTTTTCTTCCTTGGGATCGACGTAGGACTTGCGGTTGCAGTATGCCGGTTTGTTTGGATAGAACGGACACTGTTTTTCGGGATTGGCCACTTTGAATTTGCAGTTGCACAGAGCATCGAAAGCCTCGGCTCTGTACTGATATTCAAACAGATAGCCCATATCGAGGTAATCGTCGTTGACCTGCTTGGCGGTGTGGCAGTCCATGGTATAGCGCACACCGGCGACCTGCAGCTGGCTCTGGCAGCCACGGTGCATCGATCGGTACGAATTGTAATCCAGCAGCGACCACACCTCGGTGCCCGAAAGCATCATCGAGGAAATCGAATTCGGGAACGGGAATACGTTGTAGAGCTGATCGTTGGTGACCGGGCCCTGATTGATATCGGTTCGGATACCCAGCGAATTGGTCGCAGCAAAATCGGCCTCGACGCGCTGGCGAAGCAGCATGGCATCGGCGAGGAAATTGCCGAGTGACGAGTCTTTGCCGCCCTGACCAAAACGTTTAAGCGTCTGCGGCGCATAACCGACGACATAGCGGAGATTCAGACGGCGCGACAGTTCGCGCTCATACGGCGCCAGAAGAAGCGTCAGCTCGGGATCGTCCTTTATCGTCGCTTCGATGGGAATCGGGCGATATTTGTGGCTCACCATCGTCAAATCCCACTCGCGCTTGTCTGTGCCTTCGGGATACAGCTCGGGACGTATCATATAATCCGGATAGAACACGCCTTCGAAATGTCCGACGTATTTCATGAATGCGCCCGAATGGACAAGCGGCACCATCTTGGGAGCCGGCACATCCTTTCCATTGACGCGGATTTGCGAGTTGTCGGGGATGATCTTGGGCGGATTGAGCACGATGTGCAAATGACCGCCAAATACCAAATCCAGACCCGTTGTCTTGCGGATGACGTCCTCATCCTCGCCAAGTCCCAGGTGCGTCACCATCGTGATGATGTTCGCATCGTTGCGAAGCAGATTGATGTAGCTCTGCACCACCTGGATGTTCTCCAATACCGTGATACCCAGGTTGTTGTCGCCATACGTACTCGACGACATACTCGAGAAATTCGCCATGCCAATCACGGCAACCCGCACGCCCTGCGCGTTGATTATCGTGTAGGGTCGCGCCACGTCGCGCAGCGGCAGATAATCATTGCCCTGCGATGGCTTCCACTGGTAGTTCGCCGCCAGAATCGTGAACTGCGCTTTCGACATCTTGTCGTAAAGATTCGATACGCCGTTGTCAAACTCATGGTTGCCGATGATAAACGCATCCATCCCAAGATAGTTCAGCGCCTGAACCTCGGGATCGCCATTGAATTCGTTGAAAATCGGCGCACCCTGAAACACGTCACCGCTGTCGACATGAACACTGTGCTGCGCCTGCGAACGTATCTGACGGATGACCGTCGCCGCTCGCGCAATGCCGCCAAACGGCTCGTTCGCCTGGTTCATCCCCAGTCGCTCGTCCGTCGACAACAGATCCATATCGTAGGGTAACAGCCGGCTGTGGATATCTCCTGTATGTATCGCTGTAAGACGTATGCCGCTCGAAAAATCAATGTCATCCGTCTCCATGTCTGTTGTACAGGCAGATAATCCGGCACCAAGCATCAGTATCGCCCAGAGCCCAATCAATTTCTTTGTTGTGACCATCTTACTCCCCAGGTTTCTTAGCCTGAATTCGGTATTTGCGCACGTATCCCGCACGCGCTTTATGTATTTCATAATTCAAAAACTGTAAACACACAAATAAATTAAACGCATCTGTCGTTCTTTTATATTTTTATTCCAGGGGGACAACCCCCTGCGGTTCTATCGCACGCCGTTACTCACGACGCGCGATACGAACCTACCCCCGTGCGGGGCTGCGCCCCGCAACGCCCCGGTCTCCTGCGCGCTGCTCGCTGCTACTCTTTCTATCCTTCTCCATGCTCTGCATAACTACAATTTATATATTTCGTTACTTT
>CAMKRB010000469.1 GCA_946415045.1 uncultured Myxococcales bacterium | reverse complement strand
CTTTGCGGCCACGAGCGATGAGCAATGAGCCACGAGTGCTCATTGGCCAACTCGATGCTCGATGCTCGGCGCTCTTTGCCGGTATCTCACACGTATCAGGGTAACGCTGTATCCACACTGGTTAAACATAACCTAAGATTATGGCGCTTTTGAATAAAAACTATCGTTTGGCGTTTGCACGGCGTCCCGTTTTACATGAACGGAGATGGGTATGTTTTGCAGCGGTTGCAATGCCGCTCGAGTTTTGACTGATTCTGGGGATAACCTGATGAATAATGAATTTCGCCCTGTAAATGCGCTTAGACATCCACTGTGGTGGATGATGCTTGTTTTGCTGTTGTGCAACGATTTCGTACTCAAATCTGCCGGAATTCTCCCCGGCTGGCTCACCGGCAAACTGAGTGATTTTGCAGGTCTGATGGTGTTTCCGCTGTTCGTTGCGCTGATCTTTGGCGCATTTGGCGGTCGCCGCATTGTGTGGGCTGTGCTGCATATCGTCACGGCAGTAGGATTTATTGCACTCAAAACGATCCCTGCAGTGGGCAATGCCTATGTTCAGACGCTGGGATTGCTGGGGATTCAGGGGCAGGTTTGGTACGATATCACCGATTTGCTGGCGCTTGTCTGCCTCCCCGTCTCATTCCTGGTTTATCCGCGTCTGCATCCCCTGTTTGGATTGTCGCGACAAAATCTGGTGCGGGCAGCGGCTGTGGCCGTCGCCGGATTCGCCTGTGTGGCTTCGGGTGGGGCCGCAGCCCCCAGAACGCTCACCAGCTACAATGGCGATCTGATGATTTCGGATCTCATGTTCATCAATGGAACCAAGGGCGAAATCTCTGTACAGGTTTCAAAACTGAAAGATGGTATCGCGGTCGATTGTTCGCAGCCCGTGGTCGCCGAGAATTTTAACGACAAACAGTTTACTTCGATCGGATCGTGGAACCAGAATTCCGGTGAAGCCACGACGCTTTTGCCCACAGCCACACGCAAGCCGGGCGAAAAAAAATGCAACGTCGTCAAGCTCACCATCAATAACATCGAATCGCTTCTGGTTGTCTGGGATTCGGAAAAACTTCCCATGACCGATGTCCCCATTCACTATGATTTGCCGGTCACACCGAATAACATTCCCAATAATGCCATCGTGCTGCACCGCGAGAATAACGATTACTACATCCTCACAAAGGGCGACTTTGTGATCTCCTACTGGCGCAGGGATACGTTCGCAGTCGATTACTGGAAGATGTAAGCCACGTGATTAATCCGTTATCTGAAATCGATACGGAATGGTGACTTTACGCGATTCTGCCTGTACGCCCCGGGGAAATGACGGGGCAGGGGAGGCACGCCGGACCGATTGCAATGCGGCCTGATCGAGCATCGCAGATCCCGAGGATTGAGCGATTTGCACGTCATCGATCGATCCATCACTGTGGATTTCGATCGAAATGATGACGGTCCCGGTCAGCCGCTGTTTGCGTGCCATTTCCGGATAATGCTTGTATTTCTTAAAATGCGCAGACAGGGATTTGGTGTAGTTGTGCCAGATTTCGGTTTCGTCGGCCTGTGACTGGCTATGGGCATTTCCCGCATCCGGAACTTGTTGTGAACTCGGCTCATGTCCATGATTACCGGTCTTTTCGCCGGTTGCTGATGATCCAAAAGAACCGGTTCCGGTGTTTTGCTGTGCCGGTAACGGATCATTCGGACTTTGTGTGCCTGTAAACCGATCGTCCGTATTTGTCGTGGTCTCCTGTGTTTCTTGCGTATGAACTGCATCGTTTGGCTGCGGTTCGATCGGTTGATCCTCGGAAAATACGGATTCAGGCTGGATTTCCGTATTTTGTGTGGATGCCGGATGTGGCTCAGACAGGCGGATTTGGGGACCTTGTACGGTTTCGTCGCTTTCTTCGAAAGGATCGTATGATTCCGGAATCGCCGGGAATGTTTCGGATTTTGCCGGGGATTCCCAGTTTGTCACGATTTCGATGCCTGGTAATGGAACGGTAAATGTGTCAGCACCATCGCCCGCTGTGATTTCGGGCAAATACGAGACCCACGCATGCACCAGCAGCACATGAAGCGCAGCACTCGGCAAAATGCAGTGATACCACTGCAAATCATGCCGTCGTTCTGTGTGCGCTGCATCTGTCATGTTTATTTTCTTCCGTGAAACTGCATGTATTCCCATGCACGAATCAAATCCTGTACGCCTTCATCCCTGAGCGGTCGCACAATCGGCGATCGCAGTTTGCCAGATGGTTCCAGCGCTTTTTGCACCGATAGTATGGATTCGGAGGGTTCGTCCCTGAAAACGAGGTGATATTGGGTTTTCTGCCCCGGACAGCTCATGTTGTCGGTTTCGCGCCAGGCGCTGCCGGTTGCAAATTCCCACGCAATGCGATCGCCATTGGAATAGCGAAACGAAATCGCCGATGGTACGCTTGTCGCTCCGATAAACTGCATCACGGGGCGCGACGTTTCAACGACGGATGGCCGTTCAACCGCCGGATATGACAGATCGCGATAGATCATCGGCCGCAAATCGAGGTGTGTGGCGAGCGATGGCAGATTCTGTTGTGCGCCGTAAACGACCATGACGCCGTGGGTCATGATCTCGCCAATTGCGATGCCATGTCCAAGCAGATACCCGTCATCAAACAGCGATTCACCGTGATCGCTCACAAAAATCAGCAGCGTATCGTCCAGCATGCCGCGCTTTTCAAGCGCATCAAACAGGCGTCCGGCCGCCTTGTCGACATCATGCACGTGTCCCGCATAAGTCCTGTAAAGCAGCGATCGCCGCTGTGCCTTGATTTCCGACCGCTTTATCTGGTGATCCGCGAAAACCGG
>CAMKRB010000468.1 GCA_946415045.1 uncultured Myxococcales bacterium | reverse complement strand
ATTTCGTTCCCCTTTAATGCACCCGCAATATTGCCAATGCCACTTGCAGTTTCTTCGCCTGTGACATTTTTGATGGTGATTTTACATCCATTCAGTTCGCTGGATTCTGCAAGTTCTTCACCCAGTCCATAGGCATTCTGGGCTTTAATCGAATCGATGTTGATTTCGCACTGATGTAGTTTGCCTGCGATTGATTTGCCAATACCATATGTTGCCGGGCTTTCGAGCGATCCTTCATGGATTTCACAGGATTTCAGTACTGCAGTATCCAAAATTGCACCCAGGCCGGAAATCGCTTTGTCACTCTTGACGGATCCAAGGGTTACGGCGAGTTTGCCGGTAATCCGATCAATGGCCGTGGCAATGCCGGTGAACGATCCATTGATATCCACACGATCAAAGCTGATTTCAAGTGCATTGAATATCGCTCCCGGATTCTGTGAGATGCCATAGAACGCGCCATCCGTACCATAGTTCTGGTTGACGATTTCTATCTTGTGATTGAGGTTACCAACTCTTGTTTCAGGGCTGAGGGTATTGGCAAATCCACTGGCGTGTGCAGATTCCTCGCCATATACAAACTGACCGATATTGGTTGTAAAGTTGAGAATATGATTGGTGCCCGACAGCGTGCCGAATACACCGCTGCAATCCTGTGCGCTGCATTTGAAGAATCGAGAATTGACCGACGAATCCCTCACGGTAATCTGCTCGCCTTTATAGATAAAGCCAGCCGCATGATATTCCGGCGACTCCACTGTAATCTTGCTGTCGACGTTTGAATCGCTAATCAGCGTCAGACGTGCCATCGAAATGAGACCGCCAAAGCCATTGTACTTTTCACCAAAAAACGGGTTGGTGATTCGGGCGTTTGCTTTCCAGCCGATCTTGCTGATTTCAGAATGATAGGCCCAGGTCGCCAGCGCACCGGATGGCTTTCCGATTAAATCGTATGCCAGCGTCAGATTGTTTACACGTGAATCGACGATATTTTCGAACAGCGGATGTGCAATGGCGCATAATTGCTCATTCTGCGTTGCCTTAATGGTGTGGCCGTTGCCTTCAAAGGTGATGCGATACAGATTCAGCGGCGTCCAGTTGACGATGCATGTATCATAGATCGTCTTGGTATATGCCGCGCTCAGATCGATATCGTTCATCAGCTTGACTGTAAACAACGGTTCCGGAACGGGATCTGCTTCGATACACCGCATGTTGGCATCGCCCTCAAATGAGGGGGCACAGGACTCCATACAGGACACTGTTTTCACGAGCCCGCCAATACAGCGTCTGACCTTTGTGCCATTGCATTTCTCTTCGTATTCACCGACATTACAGCATTGGTTTTCGATGGTGCCGTTCGTTGTCGGTTCGCCCTTGCATTGCCTGCACGAATGTGTTGCGGGATCACAGCCGCCGTAACAAATGTTTTGCGTGACGATGCCATTGCTGCATACCAGCTGGGTTGCCGGGTTGCTTTGCTGTTCTGTTGGCGCGCAAAGCCTGGGCATGTTATCACCGCATTGCTGATACAAATGAATCGTGTCCAGGTTATTTCCGGCTGATTCGAGATTGCATTTATAATCGCCATAAGTCGGCTCGCCGCCCTCAGTTTCGGGAGGAATGACTTCCTGCGCACACGATGTACAGCTTCCCAGCTGATAGGTGTCGATATCCATGATATCGTCGTGTACACAGGTCAGCTTGTGATTCGTATCTATACAAATTGTATTCGTCAGTTCGGCGGGATTGCACATCATATTCAGCGGTGCATCGGGCAGACGTTTGTCGATTTCGGCCTGTAATGTTTTAAAATCGCCGGCACTCCATACCTGGAATACTTTTATGCCGTTTTCTTCTACGAAATTGCACTCCGATTTGTCGGCATCTTCCGGTAGTGTCTGAATATTGGGATTATACGGACATGCATCATCGACGTCCTTTACGCCGTCATTGTCCGAATCCGAAACGTCACATCCAAATGCGCCTTCTTCGGTTTTGTCCGCATTCAGCGGGCATCCGTCCAGACAGTCGATCACCGTGTCGCCATCGCTGTCCTGCACGCTTTCGAGCGTGTCTGCTTTCATACAACCGCAAATCCCCGGCTTTATCTTGTCGGGATCGGACGCGCAGTCATCATTGCAATCTGCCACGCCGTCGCCGTCTGAATCTTCGTCGCTCACGCCACACCCGCAAATGCCCGGATCTGTTTTGGATTTGTCGTCCGGACACATGTCCTCGCCTGTGCAGTCTGTACGTATTTTGCCTTCTGAATCAAAGTCGGGCTGCCCGCATCCACAAAGCCCGGGCTGCTTTTTGTGGTCGTCATTCGGGCAGAGATCGATTTCGGTAATGATGGTGCTCAGACACCTGGTATTGACATTGCCCTGCTCATCGATGTCAGGAATGCCGCATCCGCATATTCCGGGGGCTGTCTTGTCCGGATCATCCGGGCAGAAGTCCGTTTCGATTGGATCCGAATTGCAAGCGCCTGTAACGGCCAGAATACTTATCCATGTCCACTTGTTTACAGCTCTCATCACAACTCCAAAGTAAAAGGAGGACGTGCCTCCAGACACACCCAATAATTATAGCGTTAATCTGATAAAAATAAAACTGTGTTAAACCATTGTGGACAGGGGGAGTGTGGGGGCAAGCCCCCTGCGGCGCTATTTGACACATCAAAGCGCCTGTTGCGCTTTGATGTGTCAAATACGCGCCTACCCCCCGCGGCTATGTGCTCGCCCGGCACAAAAAGGAAATCATGGGGTGCCGGGTTGCGCGCATACGCCGCGTCGGGGAAATATCCCGGAAATTACTTCAGCCAGGGCACTTTGACGCCGCTTTCGCGATCGCCCAGACTC
>CAMKRB010000467.1 GCA_946415045.1 uncultured Myxococcales bacterium | reverse complement strand
TAAAACGCCATCCATGGCGTTGTACCGTCGCCCCGCCGACGTCGTGTCGGCGGGAGAATTCTTGTGCTCATCAGGACGGCCTGCGGCCGCAAGATTGGTAATGACGCAACCAATGTGCAGGAAAAGTATACAATTCCTGCATGCCTGATCTCAGAGGGGGTCGGCGCGTATTTGCCGCAGGCAAATAGCGACGCAGGGGGACACTTCCCCCTCACAGACATCGCCTTGCCAAAATGCAAAATCAGTGATACTCTCTATGTTTTTCAGGGGAGGCGGTATCCTGCCACGCCACCTCGTATGGCTGATTTTGTGCATGGCTCTTTATGACGCTGAATGATTTTTTAAAAAAGCTGAAAAAGATCGAATTTCATACGCGCATGAATTCGCAGGAGACCATTGCCGGTGCCTATCATTCGGCATTCAAGGGGCGCGGCATGTCGTTCAGCGAATGCAAACCGTATGAGGACGGCGATGATGTGCGCTACATCGACTGGCACGCGAGTGCGCGGCATCAGGGGCTGTTCGTGAGGCAGTTCGTCGAAGAGCGAGAGTTGAGCGTCTATGTGGTATTGGATTTGTCGGCCCCCATGCATTTCGGCTCGATCGACAAGACCAAAGCCGAAGCAGCCATCGAAGCCATGTCGGTGATCACTTTCTCCGCCTTGCAAAACAACGACAAAGTCGGCATGTGCATGTTCGACTGCAATTCGACCAGGTTCATCCCGCAGACGAAAGGCAAATCGAACGTTGTTCGTTTTATCATAGAATCGTTGAAATTTAATGCAAATGCGCAGCGATTTGGAACGGGCTGCAACACGCTCAATGAGATTCTTGTCAAAACGATTTCAGTGCTCAAGCGGCGCAGTCTTGTTTTTGTCATCAGCGATTTCTGCACGTCAGGATATGAGACAACGCTGAGGCACCTGGCGTATCGCCACGAGGTCATTCCTGTAGTCGTTACGGATCCGATGGAAAAGACGCTGCCGGATTTAGGTTTGCTGCAGATGCGGGATTGCAAAACCGGCGATATGATGTTTGTCGACTGCAGCGATGAGGCATTCAGGGATGCCTATTCGAAGCAGTATGACGAAAGGCAGGCATCACTGAAGACAACGTTTAACCGCACGCGGCTTACATTTGTGCGCATATCGACAAACGAAGAAATCATCCGGCCGTTGTCAGGCGCGTTCAGCAAAAGGGCGAGCCATGTGTAGACGCAGGAGGAGAAGGATATGGCGAAGTGCAGTGCTGGGGCTTGGACTGGCGCTGACGGCACCGATGCATGCACAGGCGCAGAATGCCAGTCATTGCGACGTCTCGATCTCGGCTTCGAACGAGGTTCCGTCCAGCACCCATCTGCTCACGCCGGTCTTATATCAGTTTGACGTCACATTTCATGAGAGATGTCATATTGCCGTGCTTCCGCACTCCAGCGAGCAGATAAGCTGCAACAAGCCATCCGTAGAACTCGTTCCCAACGACCAGCCGGGGAAACTGTCCAACCGCATCCAGGTGAAGTGCGAGTATCTCAGTCCGGGATTCTTTTTCAGGCCGCCGTTTTCGGTGCAAATCCTGGACGGGACAGAACATGCCGTGGGCAGTATGATTCCCGCGATGCATGAGATTGAAGTCAAACCTTTTTTGGACGAATCCGGGCGCACCCGGCAGCTTGAAGACAATCTGGTGCTGATGTCGTGGAACCAGGTGCAGGTGTGGGTTCTCATTCTGCTCACAGTTATCAGTGTGCTGCTGTTGTCGGGCATTGCAATTGCGATCTGGCGATATCGCAGGCACAAACAGCTTGCCGAAATGCAGCAGACCATTGAAGAACTCAAGCCGATCGAGCGATTTTCACTCGAAATCGAACAGCTGGTCAACATCATTCCGGTTTCGATTGAAGAATACAAAGCCTATCACGACAGCCTGTCGAATGCGTTGCGGCAGTATATACGGGAGCGCACTCAAATCGACGCCCCCAGCTGCACGACGTTTCAGTTATGCAAACGACTGAAGAAACGCGATTTTTCGCAGGAGATATGTGAAATCGTGATGCGGATACTTGGCGAATCGGACAGGGTGAAGTTTGCATACGAAGCCCCGGGGCAGGGCGCGAATATGATGCTTTTGCGGGATGCAGCGAATCTGGCGAATCTGATCGAAACGCATATGATAGAGACCGAAGCTGAAAGCACAGATGCGGTTCAGATACAGACTGCAGGTGCAGTTGCAGCCGATCAACAGAACATGGCAGTTTCCGAAGCGCCGGCGACAGGCGGCAAATCTGAGCAAGCGACACCGCCGGAATCGAATTCTCCGGATTAAAACAGCCATTGGCAGAGTCACATCATGAACTTGATTCTAATGACAATCAAACAGATGCGGATAGATTCGTTCGAGTATCCGCTCGTGCTGCTGATGCTGTTTTTGCTTCCGGCGATGGCGATATATATCTATCGTCACCCGGAGCTTTGCACGCGATTTCTGCAGTTCCCGCTTCTTCCGCCATCGAATTCTCCCGAGGTGACAAGGCTTCCGCGATCGCATTACATCTCCAGCTGGGGATTCATCCGGCGATCCCGGCGTTTTTGGGCGGGTGTGATTTCGCTGTTTCTGCTGTGTGCGGGATTCACAGCGCTGACGGTATCGATAGCGCATCCCTATGGCGGTTCGACGTATGAATCCCGTTCGGAAGGCATCGACATTTACTTTGTGCTGGATATGTCGGCATCGATGAAAGCCTACGACTTTTCAGTGGATGAGATGCGGGCCAGATACAAGGACGAAGTCGAGACACCAAACCGATTTGATGTGGCGCGTTCGACGATGATGGCATTCATTGAAGATCGCGAAAAGCGCTGCCACGAG
>CAMKRB010000466.1 GCA_946415045.1 uncultured Myxococcales bacterium | reverse complement strand
CGAAAAAGCCGTCAAAGAAGCGATGAAACGCAATGCTGAGAATTCATCGCTGTTTTTTGCTCTGATAACGAGACGTGCCGATCGCTTTCAGCCCTCTTTATTGTGGGTCCAGAATTACCTTGCAACTCAGAACGAAGAAGACCTCAATCGCAATGCGCTCGTCATTCTTGATGCGCTTGTCTGCGGCCTTTGGGGACACGATACGGAAGGTGTGATTTCAGCCCAGTTCAAATCATGGATCGACAAACTTGAATCACGTGATAATTTCTACGAAGACCAGGTTGAACACTGGAAAACCGCTTTTTTAAACATGCGAAGAAGTGCTGATCACGGCTATCCACATCTCGCAAAATATGCCACGAACTGGTCAGCGCTGGATTCGATTATGAACGGGGCGAATCTGCACTCGACTGTTTACAAATACATCAAGAACATCTTTGATGAAAAGATAATCATGCCCGATTTCAAGACGATGCTTGATGAAACGCTGACCAGGCTCGTGACCAATTATGACGACGAAGAGCTCCCGCTTCGTGAAAGAGAACGATTGGAAAGCTTGGTTATCGAATATCGTGGCGACGAAAAAAGAGCCCAGGCACACATGGATTCAGAAAAGGAGCTCTTCGCCGTACGAAAAAACTTCATGCAGCTCCTGCTCGAAGCAGCGATGAACCCCGAGCAGCACGATGTGAACCGGGCCGTTACCAAATTTGCTATTGCTGTAAGCAAATACTATATTTACGACGCCTACAACGATATCGCCGCTGAGAATCGTTCGAAAATTCCTGAAAAATTTAAACTGAAGTTTGAAGCAAGAAATCTGAGTTTACAAGGCGTTCAAAGTGCGTGTAATTTAAGCGAGTTCAAGTTCAATTCGGTAGATGGCAGCAACGAAATCAGTCTGCTTGATGCGCTTGAAAACAAGGTAAACGAAGACAAGGAAACTGCTCTAAAAACTGCAGAGCAATGGTTCGAAGCTAACAAGCCTAAGCTTTGGTTCTATATCACCATCTGCGTTATCATCTCATTGGTATGCCTGTTTGCTGCTTTTGTTGGAATTGCGATTGCAATCGTTTGTATTATCACCGCAATTTATCTGTACAGAACAAACACAGTCAAATTCAAGAAAAACTATAGCGATACGATCATTCCAAACATAAAAAAAGGATATGATGAAGCGCTTAATGCAGAAAAACAGGCAGTACGGGCTTGTTGTGCAGAAGTCGTCGATTTTAAAGAGGAATTTGGTGAAAAAGACAAGGTTGCTCAGCAGTTTCTCGACTACATTGATACACTGGAAGGCAACGAATATATCCATGTGCCTGTCTCGCGCAAACAAGAAACCATTTAAATACAGGAGCAAACGGTTATGGGATTGGGATCAATTTTGGGATCAGTAATCAACGAGCTGACAGATAACGAAGAACACGATGAACAGGCTGAGGATGCCTCCGAAGACACTGAAGAAACAGAAAATGACGCATCAAATTCGGAAGATGACGGTGCATCTGCGCTCGCAAATTCAGTAAACAAGCCAAAAAAGCCAGGCAAAGCTGCAGCTTTCAAACCTATCCAGGATACTTCAGATAAACCTAAGAAACCATCCGCACAGACCCCACCGCCACAGTCAGCGAGCGAATCTGTCGCTCCCGAAAAATCAAAACCAAAGGTTTTGAGCTTTGGCGATGCGCTTGCCGAAGGTCTGCCTAAATCGTGGAGTATTCTTCCTCCAGATGCCGGCGTGATAAAAAAACGTATCATTCAATAAGGACAACAGGTCATGGATGCTCCAAAAATATATTATGAATGGGTTCAGGTTCTGAATTCCTTAAAACAAGGCACGAACGACAAAGAAGCGCTGGCATTGCTGAATAATGGGCAACTCGAACAGCAGGCTGGAGTCTATGATCGCTTTATGGCCAGACTCATAGCCATCATTAACCTCCGATTTTCAGATGCCACTGCGTCGTTTCAAAAATCCATAGCCAATATCACCGATGAGTCCGAAGCAACAATTCAGCAGGCTCTGGGCAAACTGGCCGGAGAAATGGTCTTTATCCCAAAACTCGCCAAATTGCCTGTGCTTAAAGAAGACGATTCATCAAAACTATCATCTCTGATTACCGATCAGATCAATCGTATCGGCCAGTCGCTGGTGAAATCTGCGAAAACAGATAGAACGGGACGACTCACAAGCATCTTAAAGAGCAAAGGATTTAAGGTGGATTGATGGCAGGGCGTATCGCAGATAGCCCTGCCCGTATTGCGTATCGAAGATAGCAATACCCCATATATATAAGGAGTACACATGAGTACAAAAAAAGAACTCTTTCAGCTCATGCTGCGTTATGCAAAGGCACGGATTCCTTTTGTGTCTATTCATAGCATCGAAAAGAATCGCGTGCTGGAAGTGCTGAGATCTGTTTCGGAATCCATTTCGCTGAGATTTTTTGTATTCACGCTGTCTAAAGGGATATATAATATTTCTACGAACAAGGTCATAAAAGAAGACAAGACCATATATGGTGCTATCGACTTTATGACCGAAGAAATGAAGAAAAATAGCAATCTGACGCTGGTAATGACTGAAACGCCGGATATATCCGGGGAATCAAACGATGCCAAACAGATCCTCGATCTGGTCAATCTGGCGAACGAAACTGGCGGACAGATTATCGTTTTGACGCACAAAGCCGTCTGGCAAACGCTGCAGCGGCAGGGACTGTCGCTTACCCTGGACACGCCGGACGAAGATGAAATGTATGAAGTAATGCAAGCCTATATCGATGAATATCGTTCGATCGTCCCTGTTGAATGGCAGGACAGCGACATCCGCGAGGCGGCATCCATTATGGCCGGCGTTACAAAGATTGAA
>CAMKRB010000465.1 GCA_946415045.1 uncultured Myxococcales bacterium | reverse complement strand
CCCTCATCGAGTTGATGATCGTCGTCGCCATCATCGGTATTCTCGCCGCTGTCGCTATTCCGGGGTTTATGAGGTATATTAAAAACTCGAAAACCACAGAAGCTACAACAAATCTTAATGCCATCGTGAAAGGTGCTGAATCGTATTTTGAAGCTGAGCATTGTGGAGATGCAACGTGTTTGCAACCATTCACAAAAATATATCCAGGATGTGGGAACGAAGGATCTGCTTATGTTCCTTGTGCAGGAGGTACCAACCCTATACCCAAAACTGCTGGTGGGGTTGGCGAAAAAATTAGCCCAACAGATGCAACGAATGTACAAACCCCTCTTAAGAGTGCGCCATGGACAGTGTTGAAATATAGCATCTCACAGCCGTTTTACTATCAGTACGATTATGCATCCGTAGGTCAAAAGAATACAGGAACAGATGCTGCTCCAGTGATGGAAATTGATCAAGCATCGACGAAATTCGCTGCCACTGCTTGTGCTAGTTTATCAAGTTCTAAAGATTCTAGTTTTCAAGTCGCTGGTGGTGGCGGTGTAATTGGAATTATTAATGATGTTTCTAATGAATCTGAAGGGAAATGCGCAAAGGCATCAGATCTCGTAAAATAAACCATATTATACATTTATATGCGGACGACGACTTACGCCGTCCGCTTTCTTTGTATTGTTATATAACAATTCATATGCCTAGCCTAATTCATAATATTAAAGCAGCTTTCACCCTCATCGAACTGATGGTCGTTGTTGCAGTCATCGCAACGCTTGCGGCTGTGTCGATACCATTCTTGCGCGGATATATCGATAATTCCAAATCGACCGAAGCTCTTGAAAATTTGGCGTCAATCGGAAGTCACGCGGCTGGATACTATCGAACCGAGCACTACTTCGGTACAAATGGTATCAATAAAAAAGACGGCATTTATCCCGGATGCCAGGCAACCGATAATGTCGCTGCATCAGCATGTGGCGCGACAACCAATAGTTGTCTCGGTTTAACGATTAAACCTAATCAACGCATCAACCCAAACGACGTCAACTGGAATACACAGCCCTGGACCAGACTGGGCTTCAGCATTGGCACCCCAATGTTTTATTGTTACGCTTATTCAACCAATAACAGCGTCACCACTTTCGAAGCCAAAGCAATAGGTAGTCTATCATCTTCCAATGATTCAGAGTACAAAATCAGTGGTGACGAAAACGGGCGAGTGACTGCAGTGATGCGGGTGAAATAGCGATTGTCATAATCTCTTGATATCGGGGATGCGCTATGCCAAGCGCATTAAAGTCGCGCACCAACTACTCAATTATCCAATAACCGATCAATCAGATTTATCAATCGGATGCGGCTAACTACAAATCCATCGCATTCTCATCCATAAGAAACTGCCGGATGCCGATGGTTAATATCCCAGATTCATCGCGGCGAGGCCGGATGTTGTCCCGAACCACGACGATTTTCTTAAACGAGTCCTGAATATTTCGCAGCGAAAACTTCTCCTGTGCCTCTTTTTCGGGAGAATCCATACGATAGGCCGATTGTATGTAATATTTCTGACTCCCTTTGGTAGCAACAAAATCCACTTCATAGGTCGATTTAATCGTTTTCTGGTTCTCATCTTTTGAATACTTATCAAGAATGCCGACATCGACTTGAAATCCGCGAATGCGCAGTTCGTTGAATAATATATTCTCCATAATATGCGTCGGCTCATACTGCCGAAAACCAAGACGCGCATTACGCAATCCGATATCTTCATAATAATATTTTGAAAGCGAATTGATGTATTTTTTACCCTTGATATCAAATCGATTCGCCCTGTGAATCAAAAATGCATCCGTGAGATAGCCAATATACCGAAAAATGGTGGTATCGCTGATGCGCTTATTTTTTAGGGTTTTGAAGGTGTTGGACAGCTTGAGCGGGTTGGTGAGTGAACCGATAGACGAGGCAAGTATATCCATTAACTCGTTGAACTCAGCGGTATTTCTAATGTGATGCCGTTCGATGAGATCTGTCAGATAGACCTCGCGGCAGAGCGATTGCAGGTATCGTTCTTTTTCATCCGGTTCCGTCAAAAACAGCGTATATGGCAGACCACCAAACTCAGTATAGTCTTCCCAGGCTTCATCCGGTCGCCCCGCATACGCTTCCGAAAATTCCTTAAAACTGAGGGGATGTATCTGTATCTCATCACCGCGTCCGCGAAACTCAGTCAGGATGTCGCTAGAAAGAAACTTCGAATTGCTGCCGGTAACATAAACATCCGTGTTTGGAAAATGCAGCAGCGTATTGAGTATATCGACAAATTCCGGCATGTACTGGATTTCGTCCAGTAAGACGTAATGATGTTCATCGCCGGAAATGCGCTTTTCCAAAAAAGCCAGCATGCGATCCGGATCCCGTAATTCCAGATTGCGTCGATCGTCCAAAGCAATCTGAACCAGTTGCTTATCGGTAATGCCGTTGTCGAGCAGATGCTGACGGAAAAGATTGAACAGAAGATACGACTTGCCACAACGCCGGATGCCTGTAATGACTTTAATCAGGCCATTGCCTTCTTTGCGAATCAGCTGCTGAAGATAGCGCTCTCTGGGAAAAATCATGGCCGCTCCTAAGTTTCGAACCGCAACACACAACAAAGAAAATCCTTGTCTGCACAAGAAATTTCTTCACAGCAAGTACACGATTGCCCCTTAAATGGCAACAGCTAAATGTTAAAAGGCCGCCATCCTTGGATCGTGTCATGGTGCGCGTCTATCTGCGATACGCCTCGCCGGCGCGTCTATCTGCGATACGCCGCGCCATCATCATCCTCGCCTATGGGCGGCCACTGCCGCCCATACGGCTCGCCAGCGTCCGCTATGGCT
>CAMKRB010000464.1 GCA_946415045.1 uncultured Myxococcales bacterium | reverse complement strand
TCAGGAAGATCACGCAACTGTTAAACTCACCGACTGCGGCGCAAAAGTATGTGCCAGAGCATCCGAAGACGGTGTCGCTTGTTACGAAACCTGTCCAAATGAAGGCGATTTCTTCGGTGAATGCCTGCAGGATTACAACTCCGAAACCGGTACCACACAAGGCATCGCATTTCATTCCGTTTGCGAAAAAACACAAGATAACAAACTGATTTGGACCTATACCGGGGCACCGGAATATTGCAAATATCGCTGCGATTCCGGCAACTGCATCTATATTCCGGAAGAATACGGCGCAGCCTGTACCATGGGTGTCACCAAAGATAAATGCGTCGGTGACTGGCTTTTGTTCTGCGATAAACCGGGTGGATCCGGCAATGCCGTCATATTTGCCGAGAATTGCGCAGAATACTACGACACGCCGCATGAATGCATGCTGGACAGAAACAGAGATGGTTCCTGCGTTATCCCATGCACCCAGCAAGATGCCAGCAAGACCAAAAATATATGCAGTTTCTACCTCGATTCGTCATGGTACAGCGACAGTGTCACATGCAGACAAGGCCAGGACGGCTCTTATTACTGGTTTAGCAACGGATATGCACCATGCAACGCTTCATGCGATTTAACTACAGGAGCATGTAAATAGATATGAAATGTAATCATAACAATACTGGTTTGAATCACACGTTCGAAATACCTAGATTTATAACAGTTATATTCGCGCTTTGCTGTGTTGCCGGTTGTACAGAAAATTCAAGTGTCGATACACATAATACAGTATGCCCGGCCGGCGAGAATTGTTCAGATCCCAAGGATGAATGTCTGTTGGATACAGACTGCGCCAATCGTACAGATGGCAAAACGGTTTGCAGTTATGATACCTTTACATGCACAGAACCCACGACAAAGATTTATTGCGGCGATGGCATCACCAATGGTAACGAAAACTGCGATGGCAACGATCTGAATCATAAATCATGCACAGATCTTTCGGGGTTTGTCGGCGGTACTTTAAGATGCAATACTTCTTGCCAGTTCGATACATCCGGATGCGTGCAATGCACCGATTCAGATCTGACCCTTTGTCAGAACAATCAGATATGCAATGCAGGTCGTTGTACAGATCCCGCAAACGCCAATTGCGGCAATGGCAGCATCGATGAGAACGAAGCTTGCGACGGCAGCAATCTGAATCAAAAAAAATGCAGTGATTTCCCAGAATTTGTCGACGGTTCACTGTCCTGCAATGCACTCTGCAAATTCGATACATCCGGCTGCGTGCAATGCACCAATTCAGATCTGTCCTTATGCCAGCCCAATCAGATATGCAACAACGGACACTGCGTGGATCCATCTGAATACTGCGGTGATGGCACAGTCAACAACAATGAGAATTGCGACGGCAGTGATCTGAATCATAAATCATGCAGTGATTTGCCGGGATTCGATGGCGGCACTTTGTCATGCAATGCATCATGCAACTTCGATACATCCGCCTGCCATCCGGATGATTCACAAAACTGCGATATACATCCCGAAATCTGCACCGCCGCTCAGGTTTGCCAAAATGGCACCTGTCACAGCAAACCGTGCACTTATTCATCCGACTTCAGTAAACGTTCCCCCTCGCTGTGCGTAGACAATCATCTGCTGGTTTGCTCTGGCACCGGCTACTATCGCGAAGATACGAGCATTGGCACCTGTACCGAGCAAAATCCCTGCACCATTTGTCCCGACGGATTTGCTGGCTGTACCAATGATGAGGCAACCTTCTGCAAAGATCATCGGGTCTCACCAGACGGATTGCCCTATTCATGCATACAAAACGTCTATCCGCCAATGTGCGTCAAAAATTCAGGATATATGTGCGGAGCCAACGGTAAATACTATAACACATCGGCGACCCGGTGCTCAGGGTCAGATGAATGCGTACTTTGCCAAAGCGGCTATATTGGATGCAGCAGCGATCCTGAAGCATTTTGCAGTGAAAGAAACAGTCAGCCGGTGATTGATTCCAATACATGCCAAACAGGTCATCGTCGGTGTAATGGAACACAATTAATGGAATGCGATGGCACTTCCTACTCAAAACTGGTCGAGAACTGCTCAAGCTATTGCAAAGAAGGCCGTTATGGAAACAACGCAACCTGCTCTTCTCTCAAACCCCACTGTGAAGTAAGGAACGGCAGTTACGCAAGGATCGTTGGATGGAACGACGGTGATACAGTTGTTGTAATTCCCGAATCCATAGACGGTTCCTGCTATTCCGATTCTGACGACGATAGAACCACGATTCGTGTCTATCACATAGACAGCCCCGAATGCTCCAAAAAACAAAACTACAATTATGGTGTCAAAACCTGCTTTAAGGACTACAACTATACATCTACAAATGATCCCTATGGTTACAATGCATGGGAAGCCTCGAAATCTATGGCTGATAAAGGCACTATCGTCCAGTTGTTCTGTGACAATACAGATGCAAACAATAACTGCCCGACAGATGCCAATTATCGTTACCTCGCCTACGTCAGTGCAAATGGTCTCGATGTGAGCACAGAATTGACACGACGTGGTCTGGCAATTCCGTCTCTGGGCAGAACTCCGGTCCAGTCAGATCTCGAAAAACAGATATGCATCGCATTTCTCGAAGCCGTTGAAAACCATCGCTATATATGGTCGGAATGCACGACAGCTGATGCGCAATGCGTGAGAGACAGTGTTGCCGCACTGCCAAGCACCAGAGCCGGCGAGTTTGATTATATATACGAAAGATGCGAATATATCTCTAAACTGTAGCGCTCGCTTTGGGGCGACCACACGGGGCATAGGCGTTAACTTTGTGCTGTTTTTTTTTAAAGCTCTATGCTATGAGTAGAAA
>CAMKRB010000463.1 GCA_946415045.1 uncultured Myxococcales bacterium | reverse complement strand
CAAGCCCGTTAGGGCTTGCATATCAATAGCCCCCGGCAACGCCGGGGGATGAGGCCATTTCTTTTCTCATTCTCCCAATTTTTTGCCAGCCCATTGGGCTGGCAAAAAATTGGGGCAAAAAAAGGGGAACGCTTTGATCCCCCGGTAGTCGCCTACGGCTCCAACCGGGGACTATTGGTATTGAACGCCGACGGCGTTCATTGATTTGTTGTTCAGTAACCGCCACCATTTTTTATTCGAGCTAATGGCTTGACGCAAGCCTCAAAACGCGCGAAAATACAACAAGTGTCATTTTGGGGTGACACATCTGCTCTCTTTCCAGGATGGTGGTAGATATGCTGAATGCTTATAACAACGATGTCAAATACCAGGAAAAGTGGTATCACATTCAGACCGAAGACAATGGCATAAAGGATGGCCATATCACGACGAATGTTTTCTTTTCGGGGCAGGTACTGGATTCCAAGAGTACGTCATATCGTGATGCAATTGCTGGTGTAAACGGCACAGACGCGCAGAATGCCATCATCAAGGAAATGATGGAAAAGCAGCATCTGTTTTTCATCAACAAGCTGAACAGCGGCAGTTATGATGCGCTGATATCCCAGCGCAACGCGCCGGCAGCCAGCCGTTCTCCCCGTATTTCGCAGCCGGCCATGGCCCCGCTTCCCCAGATCAATCGACAGGAAAGCAACAATCTGTCGGGATTTTCAAAAACCGGCAAACCCGATATCGTGCGCGCATCGTCGCAGCAGATGGCTCCGGCACCAAGTGGTCCTCTCGGCATCAAATCCATTGCCGGCATTGCAGCCAAACCCGGTCCGACACAACCCCCGCTTCCGTCGCTTCGTGCTCGCAAGCCCTCTATCGCGCAGCCGGCAGCATCCCTCGATTCCGCTGCTCGCTTGCAAACGCAGCCAACACCGGTCCCCATATCCGCATCGGTTGCTGCCTACAAAAAAGCCGCATCGAAAAAGTCGTGGCGCGGATTCAGATGGCCTGAGGATGATTTGGCCATCAACACACTGGTTGCTTCGTTGCTCGAAACCACACCGGCTTCATGATTTAATAAAAAAACCGCGCAAACGCGCGGTTTTTTTTGTCGTTCATTTTCTCAAAGATCCTTGCATGCCGCAGAAAAACCATCCTGAACGCATGGCCACTGCAACCCAATCTCGCTGATATCGAACGGCATCACCCTGAAGCTGTTTGCAAAACGCACACGTTTCCATTGGGATCGCGTACACAACCCAATGAACCGCCTGATATCATGTTTGATATCTTCATCGTTTTTGTAATAGCTGCCCAAAAGCGTCTTGGTTTTCTGATAAACCTCCCTGGGCGCGAGGCGCTCGATGACAAACCACTGGATGAAAGAATCGAGCACGGGATAGGGCATCAAATCGGTTTCATCGGCCTGTTTGGTTTGGAGCGGCCTGAGTTCGGCCGAAGGTGGCTGCGCCAGAACGAGATCAAGCGCCTGAATCTGATGGAAATTGCGCGCCCACTCAAGCCATTTCGAAACGATGGTTTTTGGAATATTACCAATCGGATCGAGACATCCGCTCGCATCTCCATCCATTGTCGAATAACCGACGGCCGATTCGCTCAGATTGCCGGTGGTGAGCAAAAGGGCATCCCGCGCATTCGCAAGCGTCCATATAAACGCCGATCGCGCTCTGGCCTGAACATTCTGAAGCGTTAAATCGTCCTTTTCCCACGTGAGCTTGCGGCCAACATTGGATTCAATTGCCGAAGTGATCAGATTCGCCCATGCACCAATCGGAATGATATGGCAATCAAAGCCATAATGCTTTGCAAGCGCCTGAGCAGCTTTGTGTGTGTTGGACGAAGATGAATTCTGGCTGGGCATATATGCGGTAAACAGGAAGTCATGCATCTTTTTGCGCAATTCATCCGTCGATGCATCGGGGTTCGTAATGGCGAGCAATCTTGCGGCAAGAATAGCAATCATCGCCGAATCGCGTCCACCCGACAAAGCCAGGCAAAGCCTTTGAATATGTGCACGTCTGAGGTAGTCGTTTAATCCCAGACAAAGCGCCAGTTCGAGTTCCGCATAGGTATAGTCGTCTTCAGTTTTTGGGCTGGAACCGACTTTGTCGAACTGCGCAAGCGTCGGATCGAACGAATTCTGAAATGGGCTGCTGGTCGTCGTGATGACATAATCGCGGTTAAACGTAAACCGTGGAGACATAGCAACGAATTGCCCGTTTTTGAGAATATAGCCACCACCGTCATAAATCATTGTGCCATTATCTGATCCCAGCAGATTGGCTTTGACCATGGTGACAGACAAAGCCCGCGAATACTCCATGTGACGCGCAAGTTCCTCGCGATACGCGCCAATGGCATAGGCCCGGTTACACACGATAATATAGGTCGCGCCGGATTCGGGATTTGGGTAATCCTCGACCGTTCCCGTAATCACAAACGTTCGTTCCAGTCCGGGAATGCGCGGCGTATAGTTGCCGATCACAGCCCCCAGATGCTGTTCAGTCCGCTTGAAATCCCATCTTGAAAACCATCGTTCCTCACTCGTGTGGAACGTCGGATAGCGCTTTGGGACAAGGGCGAGCAACAAACCATCGTGAAATACGGCCGCCACATTATACAGCTTGCCATTGTGAGAGATCGGCGCACCAATCACAAGCGTGATACCAGTGGTAAGCGGCGCAATCTGCGCGAGCGCATTCTCAGCAGCTTCCGCCGTATCCGGACGCCAAAACAGATCCCCCGCATCCGGGGCACCGATGGCTAGCTCCGGAAACACAAGGACATCGGCACCTTCTTTTCGAGCCTCATCAATCGCACGTCTGACCATGCCGACCTGTCCATCCCAGTCACCAATCGTCGGATTCATTGCGATCG
>CAMKRB010000462.1 GCA_946415045.1 uncultured Myxococcales bacterium | reverse complement strand
ACTCGCCCCCGTATGCTTTATGTCTTCGGGCGTCCCAATGGCAACGATGGTCCCCCCCAGCTCACCTCCTCCCGGCCCCATATCAACGATATAATCCGCATTGCGAATCACATCCAAATCGTGTTCGATGACGATAACCGTCGCTCCCTTTTCAAGCAGCCGTTTAAAAACGCCAAGCAACGATTGCACATCCAGCGGATGCAATCCTATCGTCGGTTCGTCAAATACAAATATGGTATCGCTCTGCCCGCGTCCCATCTCACTTGCCAGCTTGAGGCGTTGTGCCTCACCTCCTGATAAACTCGGCGTCTCCTCGCCAAGCGTCAGATAGCCAAGACCAAGCTCATGCAGCACAGATAAACGACGACTCACCATCTGCAAATCATCGCTAATCAGCAAAGCTTCGTCGATACTCATTGCCATCAGTTCGGGCAGCGAACTCGATATGCCATCCTTTCGCACACGTTTTACCGCCCAAGCCAGACGACCATAGCGAGAACCACGGCAATCGGGACAGGGAATATCGACATCGGGTAAAAATTGTACATCAAGACTAATCTCACCAGTCCCATCACAGGTCGCACACCGCAGACTCCCTGTATTGTACGAAAAATCTCCGGCCTTCAGTTTGTTTTTTCGGGCGTCGGGCGTCTTTGCATAAATCTTGCGCAACTCATCATGTACATTCGCATAGGTTGCAACTGTCGAACGAACATTGATACCAATAGGTGTCGCATCAATTAATTTGATATGCGCGATTCCATCGGCTTTGACACGCTTGACATGCGATGGCAGTTTCTTGCCTTCAATCATCGATTCTATCGCAGGTATCAGACTTTCCAGAATCAACGTGGTTTTTCCAGAACCCGATACACCGGTGACGACCGTCATACGACCTTTCGGAAAACAAACTTCCAAAGGCTTCACCGTATGAATCTGCGTTGTCGATAGTTCGATTTTTCCGCTTCGAAACAAATCTTTGCGTGAAACGCGATTCAATATCTGAACGGTGTCTTTCGCCTTCAAAAATGGACCGATCATCGAGTTCTTATCTTTAATAACAGCAGCCACACTCCCCTGCGCAATCACATTGCCACCGCCGGCTCCTGCCTGTGGTCCAAGTTCAATTATCCAGTCAGCATGCGATAAAACCTGTGTATCATGATCGACAAGAACAACAGAATTGCCATCCGCAACCAAATCATCCATCACCCCAGTCAACCCTTCGAGATTGGATGGATGCAAACCGATGGACGGTTCATCGAGAACATACAAAACACCAGTGGTGCGATTGCGAACAGCACGGGCCAGCTGCGTACGCTGCCGCTCTCCGGTCGACAATGTCGATGCCGAACGGTCGAGTGTCAGATAGGATAATCCCAAATCGACCAGTCTTTTGGCCGTATCCTGAAACGACTCACAAATGCTGCGCGCCATGGGACGCATAGGCTCAGGCAGCGATTCAGGCACCCCCGCAACCCAATCGATCAGATCCGCCAGCGTCATTTCACACGCCTGATCCAGCGAAATACCGCGCACCCTGGGTGCCCGGGCTGCATCCGAAAGCCGCGTTCCACCACAGTGCGGACATGATCCCTGCATCAGGAACTTCTCAACGCGCTTCATCCCTTTCTCATCTTTCACCTTAGCAAGCGCATTTTCTACCGTATACACAGCATTATAGTATGTAAAATCCATCTCTCCGGCAGTATTCGTCTTCTCATTGTGATATAAAATGTGTACTTTTTCTGCCGGCCCGTGAAACACGATATCTCGCTCTTTTGAGGTGAGCTCACAAAATGGCACATCCGTCCGCACCCCCATTTCTCGCGCAATATCTTTCATCAGCGACCACATCAGCGTCTGCCAGGGCAATACCGCACCCTCGTCAATACTCAGCGATTCGTCCGGCACAAGCGTCGATTCATCAACGGTGCGCACAACGCCTGTGCCCTCGCAATGCGTACATGCTCCTGTACTGTTAAATGCCAGTTCCTCGGCACCAGGACCATAAAAATGTGCCCCACATTCCGGACAAACCTGCTCGCGTTCCGCTGCAACATCCATGCTGGGTTCAAGATAATGACCATTCGGACAACGATGACTCGCAAGCCTCGAAAACATCAGGCGCAGACTGTTCAACAGCTCCGTCATCGTGCCAAAAGTACTCCGAATGCCGGGAACCCCCGGACGCTGATGCAGCGCCAATGCAGCCGGAACATAGCAGACATCATCGACCAGCGCCCGCGATGCCTGTGTCATCCGCCGACGCGTATATGTAGACAACGATTCCAAATACCGCCGTGATCCTTCGGCATATAACACACCAAGCGCCAACGACGACTTTCCGGAACCCGAAACACCGGCAATTCCTACGATCCGGCCAAGCGGAATGTCGACGTCGATATTCTTCAGATTGTGCATGCGCGCGCCGCGCACTTCAATATGGGTCGGACTCTTTGCTCTCTTACACATCACCAGGCTTTATTCTCAACGTTCTCAAATAGGCTTTCTGCGCATCCGCAACACGATAACTCTCTATCGCTTTCTGAATCGCTTTGTTGTGCGTCCAGACATCCAGCTTTCTGCCTGTGATAAAAGATATGATTGAATCGTATTGTTTTGCCAGCGCAGTCGCAAAATACCAGGCTATCATCATATTTACGTAGTATGCATCAGATCGAATTTCTGATACCCACTCGGGATATGCGTGATCAAAATCATCATCGAGATAATGATGCATCAGCATCCCAATTCCAAATCTGACCGTATAAGTATGCTCAGACTTTATCCACTGCCTGATAACAGACAGCAATTCTGATCGATGCTTCTTAAAAACTTTTGGAGAAAACTGATCACAAGTCGCCCAGTTATCGATGTATGGCAGAAATGCACACAC
>CAMKRB010000461.1 GCA_946415045.1 uncultured Myxococcales bacterium | reverse complement strand
ACAAACTTGTCAACAATTTTATTACATCTTTTTTTGTGCGAATAATTTGCTCGCTTTGGGGCGTGTCAGGACACGCCCCTACAGCTCGCTTGCGGCGCTATTTGCTGAGAGACGTGCAGACCGCACGTCTCTCAGCAAATACGCGCCTTTGCGCCCGTCTATCGCTGCGCGATACGCGGCTTCTTGTTTATATCACCGCCTCAGTAATCGTCTTGTCGCCGATCTGCATGGTTTTCGTGCCCGGTGTTTTATTCTTGTTAAAACAGAAGCTCACGAGATAGCCTTTCGTTTCGTGGAAATAGTCCAAGTATTCCGCGATCTGCTTTTCGCCTCGTTCGTTGTACGCATTGCCGCGCCAGATTTTGAGTTCTATGACATACTGCTGCCCCAGGTAGTCGACGACAACGTCGGTGCGGGTTTCGTCGCGCGTCTCGGCTTCTACATAATAATTGCCGATGCCGTTGATGATGGGTTTAAGATATAACAAAAACAACTTGCGGCCCATCTCCTCGACGAATTTGCCATCTTTCTTGCTGTAGATATCATTAAAATGCACGGCGAATCGGGCGAGCAGGTGTTCCATGTCGATCTGGCCGTTCTGGATGAACTGGTTTTTGTCGATGGAACCTTCTTTGGAAAGATCCCCCATTTCATCTTCCGAAAGGATTAAATCATAAATGACCGTCTCAAAAATGCGGTTGGAAATGGCAACGGTTCTATTCGATTCCCGGATAAGTCCGAACAAGGATGCAAGCTGGATATGGTGTTCCAAGGGATTAAAGGCAAACTTTCGCCCATTTAATAGAATATCCCTAAACATCTTTCGCATTTCCGCGAATTCATGGAGTTTTTTGACCAGGTCATCGAACAGCGTGTTGCGCTCATGGAGGAGTTCTTTCTCGGCGGTAAGAAATCCCGCCCTGTCCCAGCGCAGTTTCTTTTCGTCGATGATCTGGCAGAGTCGCGAGACGAGGAAGGGATATCCCGAGGTGTAGTCGCGCAGGAGTTTTGCCATTTTTCGCGCATCCATGCAGTCGGCCTCGGGGATGCCCGCATGGTCGTTCTTGTATTCGGCGAGCATGGCCTCGATGCCGTCGGCGGACAGGGACATGTCGACGTCGAACTGCGTGGCGATGTTCCAGGGGCTGTTGTACTGGTGTTCGGACTCGGGGCGGATCTTGAGCTTGAGGTTCTTGATATCGTAGACGCCGGCCAGAATGACGGACTGGAACGTGGGGGCCTTTTCGCGGACGAGAAATTTTTTTCTGAGAATCGCGAGAAAGTTGATAAACGACGGATGGTTGCTCGCCTGATCGACCTCGTCGATGATCAGGATAATTTTATGGGGGGCCAGTTTGCATATTTTCGTGATTGTAGAGCTTAAATCCCCGGGATCGAGCATTTTTTGCGTCTTTGCTTCATCCACAGTCTTTCGCAATATATCTTCAATGGGTTCGGGGATATCCGCGATAATTCCATAGTCGATCCCGTTGCAGATTTCCTTTAGGAAGGCGTATCCCAGTGTCTCGATGGACGCAAACTGGCTATCCGACATGCCCTCGAAACTCAGGGATAGGATGAGATAGTCCTTCGAGAGGAAATCCTCCGCCGCGTTGAGCGTCGTGGTCTTGCCGTACTGTCGGCCGGCGTTGATGCAGAAGTAGTCGCCGCGCGCGACCATCCGCGCGATGATCTCCAGTCGTTCGCGGATGTCCACCATGTAGTGCTTGTCGGGATAGCACGTTCCCGTGACGTTGAATCGCTTCATTGCTGATGCTCCTTGCCGTTTCCTTGGAGGCCATGCCGCCGGATGGCGGCAGCGAGGCAGTATAGCACAGAATGCGGTGAGGGGGAGACGTTTTATATCATTCCTCCAATATCTCGACATACATCTTCAATCTGTCGCGCAGATATTCGCCAATCAAATCTATCATTCCATTGATTTGTGCATCCCGGTAATAATTGTCAAACGCATCATAATATCGTACGCGGTCTGTATATTTGACATCGATAGGCGGATAGCCGTGCTGTATCAAATCCAGGTTCATCAAAAGACGCCCGGTGCGCCCATTGCCGTCGATAAACGGATGGATTTCCTCAAATTCCAGATGAAATCGTGCAATCCGTTCGACAATGTGTAATAACGCGTATTCATTTGTATATTTTTTCAGTAAATCATCCAATCTTGGCTCGATATTCCATGGTTCTGCAGGAGTGACATAAGCCCCCATAATCTGCACGGGTATCTTTCTAAAAACACCGCGGTCCATCGGTCTGTCCATCAATACCAGACTATGAATTTCTTTAATCACGCGCTTGTCCAATGGATTCTTTTGCATAGCCACCATTTCAATATAATTGTAGGCATCCCGATGTCCGACGGCTTCAAGATGATCTTTAAGCGGCTTCTTGTCGATTGTCATTCCCTGCAAAACCAGCGCAGTTTCACGCAAAGACAGCGTATTGCCTTCAATCGCATTGGAATTATAAGTATATTCCGTCAAAAACTCATCCCTCAGCCGCACCACTTCCCCCTCTGTCAATGGGCGGCATTTATCCAGTGAGTTTTTTAATTGATCGATTTCTGTAAATAATGAATTCATATCAAATTCCTTATCCAAAATTCGCATCTCCAGAATGCGTGCACGATAAATTCCAATCTTGATGATATATTCACGATTTTATCAACGATCTACAAATCCGTCACGCGCCCCATAAAGATCGCTGCCCCCGTCGATATTTCTATAATCATATAAATAAACGGATGATCGACCGTAAAATAATAGTTTTTAGGAGGGATGTCAGAGGCGCTTTCTGACAGATCTACGACAGCTGTGGCAGCAGCTGCTTCACCGCCTTTTTCATCAATTTCGATAAATGCTTTGTGCAACACATCATCAA
>CAMKRB010000460.1 GCA_946415045.1 uncultured Myxococcales bacterium | reverse complement strand
ATATGGGCATCCGCACTCCAAGCACCGAGCTCTAAGCTCTAAGCTCTAAGCTCCCAAAGGGCATCCGCTACGCGTATGCACCCGGTTATTGCTATGAATGATGCCCCGGGGTTTCACCCCGGGCTGTGACATTGCGCCCATTCAGGGCGCTGGCGGTATGCGCCACTACGTGGCGCGTCAAATTTATGGGGTCGCGCTCGCACGAGCGACCACACGGGGTCGCCCCAAAGATGCGGCGGCGTATTGAGCAACGCGAGATAGCCGCCGCGCGCATGCCGTATGGGCCGCAGGCCCATAGGCTGCGCTACAAAGCAACACGCGCATGAACAAAGCGGCCGGATCCGGGTTGCGATTTGATCTGACCATCGTGGACAATTTCTTCGCCTCGTCTGTAAACGCGCAAGATGCGGCCACGTGCCTGATGGCCATTGAACGGCGAATATCCGGCAAAAGTCGTGAGTTTTGTTTCGTCGATGATATATTTTTCGTCGCGCAGCACGACGATATCCGCATCAAATCCAGGCAGCAGCTCGCCTTTGTCGGGCCATAATCCGTAGATTTTGGCAGGATTGCGACAGAGGACACGAGCGACGTCGGGCCAGGAAATACCCGGAATTGCGGCGGTTAGCCACAACAATGTTTCAAGGCCCGGAAGTCCGCCAGGCGTACCGTTTGGCGCGTTGATTTTTTGATCGCGTGTATAGGCGCAATGATCTGTAATCACCATATCGACGGTGCCATTGAGAACGGCATTTTGCAGACCGGCGTTATTCTCGGGAGACCGTAGAGGCGGCTGCAAAATATAGCGCCAGGGTTCAGCGCTGTTCTGGTTATTTTGTTCACTGAGATAGAGGTATTGCGGGGTTGTTTCGTTGAAAACCTGCACGCCGCGTTTGCGGCCGCGATCAACGGCAAGTGCGGTTTCTGCCATGGAATTGTGCGCAATTACCAGGCGCGCATGCGCATATTCAGCGAGACGAATCATGCGTTCGGCAGCTTCAACTTCTGCGATTCCCGGTCGCATTGCCGGATATGCACGCCAGAGCGATTCATCAGAATGACGGGCGGATTCTGCCGACACAATCGCGTCGTTCTCGCAGTGGATGAGCGTCGTGAGGCCAACACTCGCTGCGGTTTCGAGGATTTTCAGCATCGAAGCATCGTCGAGATAATAATTGGGGCGATAGGTCGTATAGAGTTTCAGCGACGAAATGCCCCATTGCGGGCATTGGCGGATGCTGGCAAGCGTCTCGGGTTTCGCGTCTAGCGCAGTCATGTGATAGGTATAATCGATGATGCTTTTTTGTGACTGCGAAAGCCTGAAATCGAGCGCATGACGCAAATCTTCGCCAGGTTCGGGGCCGACGAAATCGACGACAGTCGTCACGCCGCCGCGAGCGGCTTCGCCGCTGCCGATCCACCAATCGTCAAGTGTTTTGAAGATACCTGTGTCCAATTGAATGTGACAATGCGCGTCGATCGCGCCGGGCATTAGAATACAGCCCGTGCAATCAACGATTTCGTCGCATTTGTCCAGGTCGAATTTGTCGCCAATGGCTGCAATTTTATCGTCAATCACAAGCAAATCCGCCCGGATTTGTGCACCATTCACAACAATCTCACCACCACAAAAACATTTCTTTGTCATGGATTTCTCTCTGTGTTGAAAAAGAATCAGGTGCGCAGCATTCCAGGGAACGCCGTCGCACTCACGGCCAACCGCTACGCAGGATACGCCACATTTTGGCGAATCTGAATCATAGTTTGATGCCGGGTGTTCTACAACATTTGTTCGCACAGCGCGCACATCGATTTGGCGCGCATATAGCTGTGCATATCGTGACCGATTTGGGGATCGAACGCGAAATAATCTTCACACAGTGCATCTCTTGCAAACCGCATGGCGAGTTCGAGTGAAATCAACGGCGCGGCATGTGGGAGTGAATCTCGCTCGGCACGCGATAAAAATGGCGAAATTTCAAGATAGAGACCGAGCGCTTCACGGGCATATTCGCGGTTGAATTCGGGATCCTGGTCTTCTTTACAGGGGTTACACCAGGATCGAATGGCATCGCCAATATCAAATGCGACGCGGGATTTTGCCATCGTATCGAGATCGACTATGCTCACGACACTATCGTTTTCGAAGAGCAGATTTGAAACTTTGGGATCGCCATGAATGATGCGCAGTTCTTCGCAAGCCAGAACATTCCCGGTGTGAATGAATGGTTCGAGATGAACCATTTTTTCGAACAGCGACTGGATGCGCGCATAAAAAGGATGATTGACGTGCGTATGTAAAGCCTGTTCAAGCGCGAGGCGATGTTTTTGAAAATCGTGCACGCCGCTTCGGATATGTTTGAAATGATAATTGTAACCATCCAAAGCCTTGTGAAATGCCGAGATGGCAGAAGTAAGCGATCGGATTTGCTCAATATTCTGAACCTTGTGAATGGTGCAGCCTTTGACTTTTGTCATGAGGCGCCAGCATCCGGGTTCCATGCCATAATCAGAGCCTTCGACCGATGCAGAACCAGATTTTGTACGGCAAATCAACGGAACATTCACGCCATGCTGCTGCAGCACGGGGGTGAGTGCGGCGATATCCTCGTTGACCTCTGGTTTGAATATTTTGTTCAGGTGCTGCAGGATCCAGAGGTTATCGAGATCGAAGGTCTGATTGATAAGCCCGTCAGTGAGTTTTGTGCATTTTTGAGGCACGGGGAGCTCGTAGGCTTTGGTAAAGAGCGTCTGTATCTGGACGAGAAAAGGATTTTGGTCTGGCAGGATAATCATAGATTTCCAATAGTCTCTTTTTTTGACGGCCTGCGGCCGTAAGCACATTTTTTCGCGGCTGCGCGCCGCAGCGGGTAGGGGGTGTGCCACCGCGCACACCCCTGAAGT
>CAMKRB010000459.1 GCA_946415045.1 uncultured Myxococcales bacterium | reverse complement strand
GCGTATTGATCCAATCGTTGGTTGGTGAAGCGAAGACGCGGACACCGTGTGTACCGGCGCGATCAGCAGCATTTGAACTTTTTAAAATTTGATCAACGCATTCATCCCACCCTTTTTCCTTAGCGAGTGATGTCGGGCAGTTTGCTTTCATAGAGTTATTGGATGAAACGACGATCTCGGCATGTCCATCGTTGTTGACATCGACAATAACGGGATATTCCCAATGTGTACCGGAAGTATTGCATTTACAGAATTTTGTATTACCCGTCGGTCCGTCATAAACGCGGAGGAAATATTCATCCGCATAGACGACATCAGCCTTACCATCGCCGTCAAAATCGAAGACGGATGAGCCAGTTTTTGCAGAAGAATCGTCCTGGGTTGTTCGTTTCCAAACGAGATTGCCTTGAGTATCATAGGCAACATAAGCCCATCTGCCAGCGAAAGTGAGCTCAGGATGAGCACCGCCCCTTAGGTATGCAATAGTCGGAGGGCCGCCAGCGTCTACATCACTGTGGCTCTTGGCTGCATTCCAGAAATTGGAGCCATCATTTTTAAATACCATGGTTTTACTGACATCAGCCTGAACGACGAAGATCTCAGGTTTTCCATCACCATCAAGATCAGCAATTGCCGGGTATCCATCCGTTTGATCAGCGCGGCGGTCATAAAAAGGCACGAGTTTTTTGTGTTCAAAATCGACTGTCCAGGCAACATTTCCACCAACGAGTTCCTGAATGCCATCGCCGTTTAAATCGGCAGCGACAGCATAATCGCAGCGGGCATGTTGAATTTTGTTATTATGATCCGCATTGACACAGAGCTCACTTCCGAGCAATTCCCCGGTTTTTCCATCATGAACATTGTAACGGACATAAACCTCGGGCTGCCCATCACCGTTAAAGTCGGCAATACCAGGGCCGCCCTGACCGCATTCACGAATGGAATTCTGGCTTTTCCATTTGACAGAGAGCTTATTGTTTTCTGGATCGAAATCATAAGCAATCAATTTATATTCAGCTGAACAAGTAACGACTTCAGGAATTGTATCGCCGTCGATATCACCGATTGCCACCTGACTGCCGCCGTCTGTCATTGGGTTTCCATCGGAGCTGGCGATTTGTTTTCCCGTTTTTCCGTTAAGGATACGGATGATACCATTGCCGTTATAACCGGAGCCAGAGAAGGCATTGAAGATGACTTCAGGGGTACCGTCTTTGTTCATATCAGCGACCATGGGTGAGGACATCACCTGAACGTGATTGGGATGATCATCCGCTGCAGGAACGAGGTCGCCATCCCCCCAATACCAAACGAGAGTCGGGATAACCTCGCCGCCGACCTGTTCGAGCTTACAGACCTCGCCGGAAGGATTGGGCATGCATTGATGCGTGAGGCTGTCGCAGAACTGGCCATCCTCGCACATGTAATTATCGACGCATGAAACGGAGGGTCTGAAGCACTGATTGGCGGTGCAGATTTGGTCGGGACCGCAGCAGAACTCGTTGCCGTCTTTGTCGGCGCAACGGTTATTGGAGCCGCAGTCTAAGTGGCAGATTTCGTTGACGCATACTTCACCGGAAGTGCAGCAATCGTGACCGCAAGCCTGGTTTAAATCGCAGCATGAGCTTCGATCGCCGCAGAATTGTGTATTATCGCAGCACACCTCGCCACATCGGTTTGTGCCATTGGCGCACAGCTTATTTGGCACACAGGTGCCATTTTCACATACGTCGTTGCCTTCACACCTTATATCGCCGCAGATTTCGCGTTCCACGCACAAAGACCCGAGCAGGCAATATTCGGTATCGAAGCACGCGATACTTCCGCAATTGCCAGGCATACGGCAAATGTTATCGACGCACTTTTCTTCGCCAGTACACATCAATCCGCCGCAGGAACCGGGCAAACGGCATACATTATTTTCACATGTTTCATCGGGACTGCAGGTCAGTCCGCCGCACGTTCCCTCATCGTGACAGATTTCGTTGTGACAAACCTGACCAACGGCACATGCGATTCCACCGCAAAGTGCCGCTGGCTGAACACAGGTATCATTATCACAGATTTCGGTCACGAAGCATTGTGTTTCACCACAGGTTGCGCCGGGTTTTCCGCAGACATCGTCGCGGCAGATTTCATCCTGATAGCACCATGTATCACCGCAGGGATCGCCGTTTGGTGAACATGCATTGTTTCGGCAGACCTCGTTGGCATAGCAATAGGTGTCGCCGCACTGAGGACCACCGGGCACACAGCTGTCACCGACGCATTTTTCGTCTACTTTGCACCACTTGCTGCCGCATTGTTCACCGCCGGGGACGCATTTGTTGATATTGCATTTTTCGTCAGGCGCACAAAACGTATTGCCACAGGAATCGCCCTTATCAATACAAGTATTATCGCGACAAAACTGTGTCTGATAGCACCAGTCAGAGCCGCATGGATCGCCATTGGGCTTGCATTGGTCGTTTCGGCATACCTCGTTTGTAAGACATTGTTTGCCGCCACACAGATTGTCATTATTACAAGTGTCACCGGAACATACATTTCCCGACACCGAACCACTACCGACAGATTCATCCGAACAGCCCGAAGCAACGGTCAAAACCAAAGCGATACAGGCCAAAACAACAGATTTCGTGTTCATATAATCCTCTGAATCAAGCGCCATAGACATGGCGGTTTCACACTATAACAAGATATAACAAAATCTTCATAAATACTCAAGAGATGGGGTCATAGAATTATTTTATAATTATCGTGACAATAAATGTATCAATTTGTATAATATTCTGGGGGATTTTTACATAGGAGAAGCGCAGATGAAAAAAACAAGTTCGTTCCGAAATTTGTTGATCACGCTTGCGGTTGTGATCGCCGGGTGTGAGTTGGAACCACCCAGAGAATTTG
>CAMKRB010000458.1 GCA_946415045.1 uncultured Myxococcales bacterium | reverse complement strand
ATGAATTTGGCGTCATCATCGGGACAAAGGTCTTCGATACACGCATCGATAGTTTTGGTTTTTTCATTATCATCCATACAATCCGGCAGTTCTATCGCAGTGTGATGCAAATCGAGGTAAGCCGCTTTATAGGCTTCTGCAATATCGATCACATCGCTGCAGGATTTCTTCACAAACCTTATTTCGCTCTGTTCTGATTCATCCGTCAGATTCCGGCACGAGCTCACGATGCATGCATTATCCGCGCATCCGGCGATACTGGCTGAAATCCAGGTGGCGTTGTTGTGGTAAAGATTTGGCAGCCATGATTCGATGCAATCGGTTTTGGGACCATCATCGATGCCGCACGCCCGCACATTGCGCTTGATACATGTATTCTGCATCAAAGCATATTCATCGCTGCGACATGACAATACTTTGCAGCATCCCAAATCACATTGCACAGAATCTGCACCCTCGATCGCCGTACAATCCTCGCCGGAATCCCCGCATTCTGTAACAGAATCCTGCCAGCACGTCTCGGGCATGTAATGCGCGGAATTCTCGCTTTGGTTATGGATTCGATGAAAACCGCTCGCACATGCAATCAGCTTGCACTGATAGGATGCATCCGAATTCAATTCACACGTCGCATCTTCTACGCCATAACTCATACAATTATAGTGCGAACGCCCGCAATCATCCGGTTCTGCAGGAATTGGTATACACCTGCCATCTTCCGAGAGCGTTTCGTTTGGTTCGCATGGATCTTCGAGCGTGCATCCCACGACGCAGGCTGCAGTGAACAAAATCGTGGACAACGCAATATCAGTCAGTCGCTTTATCATTTTCATGGCTTTGTCTCCGGTATACGCCACCCTATGTCGTAACAATAATTATCATTTGTATGCAACAGTGTCTATCGAAGATGATAAAAGCCGGACGTATGGCGCACAAGCGCCATAGGACGGCGGCGAGCCGTATGCCGCAGGCATAGGCGAGCAACAAAAAAAGGCTGCAAGCCCAAAGACCTGCAGCCTGAGTGTTCATACGCAAAAGCGATTATTTATTGAGAATGAAATCGAACGGATATTCGATTTGCGACATACCGCCATTTTTGAGTGCCGGGAAACGCCAGTGGTTGACGGAATTGAGGACGCAATTCTCCACGTTTTTATTGTTCATGGTCGATTCTTTTACGAGAGATTTGGTGACGGAGCCGTTCGCGGCAATAATCCAAACGACGACGATGCGGCCGGCAAGACCTTTCACCTTGATGGCCTCGCGCTCATAACATGCGCGGAGCTCACCAAAGTGCTGGCGAACGATTTTCTGCACAGCGATTCTGTCGAGCGTACCAGAAACTCTCAATGGGCCAGGTTTTACTTCCCTTTCTTTTTTCGGCGGAATGTTAATTATTGGCGTGTCGTGGCCGGTTTTCACCAGATTCTGTCCGGTTTTGCCTTTGAACCCATCAGGGCCGCCGGAAATGGACGTTACGCCAGGCAGACCACCCTTGGTACCTGTCTGTGCGAGGTAAAGATTGTTATTTGCAGCGGCGACGGTTGGATCGAAATGATAGAGCTCGACGTTATTCAGAACATCGATCGAGGGTGCAGCAGCGAGCAAAGAGTCCATGCGAGTGGCTTCGGTGAGCAGACCGCTTCCCTGAGCAGCTTTTCGTGCAGCATCTCTCGACATCACCTGACCGGATCCGTTGTTTGCAGAAGGGCTGGCGTCGGGTGCAACAACGCTGGTATTTTTAACGGTTTCCTGCGGTTTTTCGTCATCGGGGACCACTTCATCGATCGTATCCTGAACAACCGGTTCTTCGATGGGCTGCTCGACTTCGACAACGAAACGCGAGGTACTGAGAATGCGGTCGACCATAAGGGCGTCGACGCGGCTTGTGGCAAACAAAATGACCGAAAAGAGCGCAAAGTGAATGACGAGCGAGGCGGCGAGCGGACCATAGCTGGCGGCCTTAAACCGCGAGAGCAAGGGCGCAGCAAAAGGCACGGCGCTTATATAGCGCACGAGCAAAGAAACCTCCCCGAAGACATATTTCGCGCGGACATCACCGGTCACGTCGCAGGCAAGTGATCCCGGCTGCAGCTGTTCATTCAGCGCTGGCACTTTGAATTCGTGATTGCTGGCGGATCTGAACTCAATTTTTTCGTCGCCGCGCAGCACGAAGCCATCATAAGCATTGTTGAACAAAAGCTGCCACTGATTGTTGATGCAGTGCGCAATCGTGATTTTACCGGCACCGGTATCGAGAACATAATCGCAGCCAGCATCGGGGCCAACCGTAATGCGCGATTGGTTATCAATTCTGAACTGCCTGACACTCATCACAGTATCGCGCCAGATGACGGCGATTTCGAGCGTGCAGTTACCGGAGCCGCGCGCAGAAAGGAAGCGGCGCTCAAATGAAACAGCGCGTTTCTTCCTGCGAATAATGGTGCGCTTTACCGGCGGTTTTGGGCCAAAGCCTTTGGGTGGAAGATGCGACATCTCGACATTGTTTGTACTACTCATGGTAAACCCCTCCACATGATACACCTTCACAGGTGTGCGTTAAAAATGTCTGTAACCGGGACGCCCACTGCGTCCGGCCACCACAAGGGTTGCTATCACTCAATCCGGCGCAAACTGCCATGAAATAGCCACATTGAAATCGGCGGCTGCCGATTCGGGTGGACTAATTACCCCGTTTGCCGCAGTCTGCAAAAGCGCAAACGAGGCCACACAGACGAACGCGTGTGATAACTCCCAGACCAAATTTTCGATACATGGTCACCTCCTCGAATGCATACATACATCATGAGTCAATTTTTACATTTACTATTTTCAAAATGCATTTTGCAAGTTTTTTCTTAACCAATAACTTTTATGTTACTGTTCAGCCCGTATGCTCTTTCTAAAGCTTAGTGTTTGAAGCGTGA
>CAMKRB010000457.1 GCA_946415045.1 uncultured Myxococcales bacterium | reverse complement strand
CGTTGGGGACGCAGAAGCCATTGGAACATGTGGAATCTGCCGGGCAGGTTATCGTATCGCATACATTGCCAAAGCCAACGCACTGGCCATCATAGCAGAATGAGCCGACTGCGCAGGTCTTGCTTGCACATGGATCGCTCTGCAACGGATCAAATGCAGCCATACACATATCAGCATCAGTCAACTTGGCTTCGTATGCGTCGTCATCCATATCGGCTGGCCAGAACTGATCGCGACAAGCATCTGCTGCATCACATGACCCTTCAACTTCCGGATCACAGCTGCTATACAGCATTTCCATGAATTCGACTTCATTTGGATACTTTGCAAAGAAAGCATTCATCTTGCTGGACACACCATCACAACCACCATCAGCCATGAAGTCAATACCCATCACGGTCTTAACCAGATCTGCGAACATATCTTTCATCTTGATGTTTGCGGGAACGTTGCAGCTCGCAGCGATCTCTTTCTTGGCATCGTTATACCAGTCGAAGCTGCTGACATTATTATCACTTGCGCACTTTTCGATCGCCTGTTCCAAAGCAGCGATCTGCTTGCTCAGCGCATCGTCTTCAAAAGCACTCGGCGAGAGGACCAAAGCATCCGAAGCTTTAACGGTATCGGCAACAGCATCACACCACTCTTTGCTTCCAGGAGCAGCATTCGGAGCTTTTTCCGAGGCAACAGAAGCGACATTGCCAACGAGGTTTGTGGCACTTTCTTTGGTCGGGGCGCCACCATTGAAGTAATAGTTGTTAGTTACAGTTGTGTTACCTTTGCCATCATCGTCACCGCAAGAAACCATGCAAGCCGTCAAAGCAATTGTCAAAGCGAGTAATTTTTTCATTTGTCATCTCCGTAAAAAAAAGGAATGCCAGCCACACCATGCGGATGGCAATGATTGTTCACGCACGCCACGATATGTGGTGTGCCTTTGTTCCACTATGATCCAAATGGCAGTCTGCCATGCGTCAGAGCAATTCAGCCATACGTTGTTGGCGGGCGCCCTTTACCACAATGCGAAACGCATTGCAAATATCGGAGGCCATCGCAGGGAGCGTTTCGATGATTCCCATACGTGCCATTTCCAACATCCAGTTGTCAGATTGCTCATGCCTGAAAATGGGCAGCACATTTTTTTGTGCCGTCGCACATGCGTGCTTCTTATAAAATTTTTGTGCCAATTTCCAACAAAAAAAATCTTAAACCATTTAATTGGCAAAAAACGATCTGTCATGCATCCATCCGGCATCCGTATGAATTCAGCACTACTTATTCGTTGTGAGAGCAAAGCGGATTCTGCAGCCGGCGCAAGCACAAAGCAGCGTGAGGCGCGTATCGGCGCAGCCGATAGCGACGAAAGCCCGGCGTATTGGCGCGCATGCGCCAATAGCCGGGCAACCAGGAACAAAAAAACTGCAAAAACGACTCAGAATCAGGAATTCAGCTGATAATCGCTTGCTTCGCCGGTCATCGAATCGAAAGCAATCACCGGTGATTTCTCGGCGATCCGCTTGAAAGCGACGGACAGCATCAGTTTGATGCGGTTGAGCTGATTGACCTCGCTGGCGCCCGGATCGTAATCGATGGGCGCGATGTTGGCTTCGGGGAAACGTTCTCGCAGCGGTTTGATCATGCCTTTGCCGGTGACGTGATTGGGCAGGCAGGCAAATGGCTGCAGGCACAGGATATTCGAAACGCCCGATTCGATAAGCTCGACCATTTCAGCGGTCAGGAACCATCCTTCGCCGGAATTGTTTCCTTTTTGCAATATGTCGTCGGTCATCGCTGCAAGCTCGTCGATGGATGCCGGCGCTTCGAAATGGGTGCTGGCGCTGAGCGCTTTGAAAGCCGGAGCCTGATAGTATTCGATGATGCGGATTGCGGCGCGTGATGTAATCAGCGATTTGAGTGAGAAAGCGAGTTTTTCATAGCCGAAATCGCTGTCGCGCAGCGTGTAGAGGAAGAAGCCAAGCAAATCGGGCACGACGGCTTCGGCACCCTCGGCTTCGAGCAATTCGACGAGATTGCGGTTGGCGTCGGGATGGTATTTGACCAGGATTTCGCCGACAATGCCAACGCGCGGTTTGGCTTTTGGAATAATCGGGATGTTATCGAAATCGGCGACCATGTTGCGACAATTCTGAGCGAATTCGTCGAAGCGGCCATTTTCGAGAGACTTGAGACAGAGAGCGTTCCACTTTTCGTGAACAGCGTTTGCGGCACCGGGAATGGCTTCGTATGGGCGCATGTGATAGAGGCATCGCATGATGATGTCGCCATAAACAAATGCCTGAATGCAGCGATGAATCAAGCCGGGTTCGTACTTGAGACCGGGGTGTTTTTCGAAGCCCTGAGCCGAGAGCGGGATGACGGGGATATAGCCGTAACCGGCTTCCCGCAAGGCTTTGCGAATGAAAGCGACGTAATTGGTGGCACGGCATCCGCCGCCGGTCTGTGTGATGATGACGGCGGTGGTTTTGGGATCAAAGCGGCCGGATTTCACGGCATGAACGATTTGACCGGTGGTGATGAGCGTCGGATAGCAGGCGTCGTTGTTGACGTATTTGAGGCCTTCGTCTATCACGGCCTGCCCGGAATCGGGCAGAATCACCAGATTGTAGCCGCACACGCGAAATGCTTTTTCGAGAAATACAAAATGTATAGGGCTCATCTGAGGCGCAAGGATTGTGTGGGTCTCGCGCATTTTTTCGCTGAATTTAACTGGCGTAAAGTAGGTTTTGCGATCGGCTGCGACAAATCCGCGTTGTCTGCGTTCATCCAAAGCAGCGACAAGGGAACGGATGCGAATGCGGGCTGCGCCGATATTACTGCCTTCGTCGATCTTGAGCGTTGTATAAATCTTTGATTTGGCGTGCAGAATTTCCATGACCTGGTCAGTCGTCACAGCATCCAGGCCGCAACC
>CAMKRB010000456.1 GCA_946415045.1 uncultured Myxococcales bacterium | reverse complement strand
CGTTGTTCCGCGAACGCCCCTTGCATTCCCGCGCGGCTGGGGGCGCTGCCCCCCGACCCCTGGTTTTGGTTCTACACATGCTTTAGTGCGACGCTAAAACGCCATCCGTGGCGTTGTACCGTCGCTCCGCCAACGTCGTGTTGGCGGGAAAGATGTTAGCTCATCGCGACGGCCTGCGGCCGTAATGCTTGGTTCTGCACAGATGCACATATCACGTATAAAATCAAGATTAGGGCTAAATTGTTACCAGACAGGCGATGCGGCGGTTGTTTTGGTTTTACAGTGTCGCGGTAAATGTGAGATAATCCGGCCGGACTTGAGTTTTTGCTGTTTGTGGCAACAGGACAAAAGGAAAAAAATATGCGAAAGATTCTGACAGCGTTGGCAATTCTCGTATCGTTGTGTGCGTGTTCCAAAAAGGGCGCGGATGCGCCGGATGATGGCAAGCAGGCTGTGGCACCATCGGCGAATGCTGTTGAGAAAAAAGGTGCGGTCGAAACTCCCCGGAATACCGGTGATGCGGCGATACAGGCAAATACTGCGGATGGCCGCAACGATAACGCTGGTGTGAATGCGGATGCACAGGCAAATACTGCGGATGCGAATGGACAAAACGCAGACACAAACCGTGCTGAGGCGGATAATGAAACCATTGAGCAAAAAGTGGCAGATCTGAAATGGCGTCAGGACCGGGTGGATCGCTTTGCATTTGATTATGAAGTGCCCGAATTTATGCAAAAGATGCCGGCACCGGATAATAATGATGGTGCAACCTATAAATGGAAGGAGCTGACATTTAAAGTGTGGGGTGCGAATGATATGCACGATGGTTCACCCAAAAAAGCATTTGAGGAAGCCGCCGGATTCCTCGGACACGCACCGCATTATAAGGTCGTCAAATCGAATTATTATGTAATATCCGACTTTGACGCCAACAATCATATCTTTTATCGCAAGTGCGTATACAAAAATGATTTGGAATACTGTGAAGAAGTATCCTATCCACAATCATACAAAAAAGCTGCGGATAGTATCGTAAAGAAAGTCGCTTCATTCAATATAGCCGAAAGAATAGATGATAAAGTCGATAATAATTCCAGGGATCTGGCTGTTGATCCAATCGATTGTACAGTCACGCATTGTAAAAAAATGGCAGGCTTTGAAGATAATGGACTGGAATGTGATACGAAGCGTATCGTAGATGCGGGGTTTGCTTTTGGAAGTACAGTTTATCGCGCAGGATATATTGATCGGGGTGGAAAGTCTTGTGTCTATTCCGGCGAGGTGTGGGAGAAGTGTTTCCTGGATAAGGAATCGCTGGAGAAGCATGTCAGAGACAATAAGCTCGACTGTACAGAAGAAGGGGGGGACAGAACGGAGTGTTTATACGAGGGTCCGTGCGTGCCCGACGATGATGATGACGATGATGTCGATGATGATGTGTAGATATTTAAGATAAGCCGGCCTAACCGTGGGATTCACCCACGGTTATCCGATGTCGCACCTGTTGGAATTATACCTGCAGATGTTCAAAATATGTGCGCATATCGTTGCTCGATTGGGCTGCCTTCTTCAGATACTGATAGATGGTCTTTTTGGCCTTTGGAGAAACAGCAGGATCGTTGTGTACATCGACCAGGGCATCCCAGAATTCGGGCATGAACATGTAAACACAGTGCTTGTAATCTTCGCAGATATGGATGATTTCATCTATCGACTGATAGGACGGAGATGCTTCAGATCTGGGCTGTATGCTGAGGTAATCTGCATACAGTTTCGATACCTGTCTGGCATTGTCCCGCACCCAAGTCGTTTTATCCAGATCTTCCGGGGAATATGCATCTTCTGATGGCAGAGCAAAGAGATCCAGAAATACTTGTATACATGTGTTATGTACACCACAATTGGCAGAATCTTTCAACATCTCGAATATTTGTCTGAGTATTCTTTTGATGTCTTTGTTCTGGTAGTGATAGGAACGAATGGAGGTGAGCAGATAGCGTTTTTCGATATCAAAGGTTGCTTTTTTCAGGTCTGATATCAGCTTGTCGACCATGCTATTTTGTGAGTATTCCTGAACTTCTTTTTGTTTTGAAGAACTCCAGTTGACCAGGTCTTCAAATTGGGCAACATCTGAAAGCGCAACCGGGTATGGCATGCTGTAGACGGTGTCATAAAAATAGTGGTTTTCGATAAGATATAGAATAGGTAGGGGGTCGCCGATTTTATAGTGTTTTTCGGGCTCGATATGCGTAACGAATTCATGAATGAGATCTTCAGAGCGCTTGTCGTCAGGCGGATTAAATTTATATTTCACAACAAAGCAGGGATCATCACAAACAGTAGTAATCGAATTAATGTTTAAAACAGACTTGACGGCCTGATATTCCACGCCAACGATGGTCGCAATGGATTTGCGTCCCGAAGCAATACAGTTTATCACAGATTTGATCATTGCGCGTCGTTTCTGCTTTTTTTCATTTACCAATCCGTTTTCAAAGCGATCAATCAAGCCTGAAATATTCGATTTTTTAGACAGCTCCCTGTATATCTTTATGATAGAAAAAAGAAGGTCATGTAACAAAATAAATATAAAGGTGCCCCCGAAACTGACAGCAATCAAAATTGGATGCATAAACAAAAAAGAAATGGGTATACCTATCACAGAAAGCAGAAATCCCCAGCTGGTAATCAGAATGAACAAATCCATCAGGTTTCTGGGTTTTTCGGTCAAAACCAGAGGCTTATGTCTACTTGTAAAATCATCATATTTGGAAATTTTCGGTTTATTCTGAACCTCATCGTGTTGATTGTCATCGGAAAAGACCTTTTGATAGATCAGGGGCACAGAACGAGGCGTATTGTCCGGCAGCTGCTGCCAGATCTCGATATTTCCAGGTTCACAGATATACGAGACCTCTGCAAGTTTTTCTTC
>CAMKRB010000455.1 GCA_946415045.1 uncultured Myxococcales bacterium | reverse complement strand
GTTAGGGGGCGTTGAAACGTGAACGCCCCCTAACGACCCCCGCACGTCCGGGGGAGTTCCCCCGGTCCCCCCTTTTGGGGGTTAAGTTCTAATTTACTTTGCAATCGCCTGTGTAGCCGCCATCCTGGCGGGACACAGGCGTTGCGCCGACGTCGTGTCGGCGCTCTAAAAAAGAGCTTAGCTTATCACGACGGCCTGCGGCCGTAATGTTTAGGCTCTGCGCAGATACATATATCATCAAGCATAGTGCTGAATGGTTACAGGGGGGCAGGGGATTTGATGGTTATCAGTAATAATAAATACTAAAGCGCTTAAATAAGGGGCGAATATCCCCGGCTTGTTCCGCACATTCTTTAGACTTTTTTCTCTGTTTAAGATCGCCTGATTTTGTACATTGAGTCAGGAATTTATCGAGTGCATCCATAAGCTCTTGCAGAATATTGATATCGCGAGAGAATTGTTCAGATGGTTGGTCAGAGGATAGGTCTTTGAATAGCCAGGTATTTTGCTTTAACTTTTGGATGGTTGTTCCCAGTTTTTGAGCATTATCATCATACAAGGGCTTTCAGCTAAGCATTCATCTGTTTTTTGAAAGTACAATATTGTCAGCAATTCTAGAACTCGATAGCCCTATACCTCCATTAAGAGATCAGAATATTTTATCTGATTGTGCTGTGTTGCGCAAGGATGTTGTTTTGCAAATCCGTATGCGCGTAGCGCATAGGATTTGCCCGCGAGCCGCAGAGACGCGCGTTCCGCACGTCTCAAGGCGAGCGAATCCAAAAAAAAAGCGCCGTATTGCCTGCAGGCAATAGGCGCAATGGCGCGGCGTATCGCAGATAGCCGCGTCGGCGAGCTGTAGAGACGTTTCGTGAAACGTCTCAAGGCAAGCGCATATAATATATAAATAATTAATACCAGGAACTCTCGGGAACGGGCACTTTATGACCGTCTTTATCGGTGATCTGTTTCCAGTCGGAATAATTGATGCCGCGCGGCAGGTGGGCTGACTGAACGCCGCCATCGTGTCCGGTATTCTTGCGCAACAGCGTTATGACGCTATTGCCGCCCTCCAGTTCTGCTACGCCGGATGCATTGAAAGTATAGGGCTTTGCAGAACCATCCTGTTTCGTCGATTGCGTGGCGGTTTGTATATTTGTACCATAGATATCTGCATCCCAGTAGGATTCATAAATATAGTATCCATAGGTCGCCGCCATATTGCCTTTGTATTTTCCCACGTTCTCGCTTTCTTCGGCTGCGATTGGACCGCCAGAAACAAAGTTATCGATGAGATTGCCGCCGTTCTTGTCTGCGCCGAGGTCGTTTTTGGATACAACGCCGCCAAGGAACAAGTCGAGACCATCCAAAGTAATATTGAAGTCATCGACCTTATAATCCGTGCGCAGGTGGCTGTTCAATACATAACCATTCTGGGCCGCTTCAGAAACCGCTCCACCCCAATAGAATTGAGGCTTAGGAGTTGTGTATACAGCCGTTGGCGAGTTCAGGGTGAGGCGGATTGTAGAATAGCTGTTCACAATGTAGAATTCGTCGTCGGAGCTTTGAGTGGCTGATTTGGGCGTGCCCATGCGGCCGAGCAGACCACCGGCATGCATGCCGGGCCCAACGATCAGTGTCATGTCTGCATTGACAAAGCAGCTGTCGATCGCATCTTTATCTGTGCCGGTATAGCTGTCTTTGGCGAGGAATCCGGCGATACCGCCAATATTGGTCGCTGCGTATGCCTGGGATGTAATGGATTGATCGCTTGGGTTTATCACTGCTGCAGATGCCGTCTGTGCACCAGCTGCGCCGTTGGATGTGATTGCACCAGTAAATGCGGAATTGGTAATGCGATGTGCCTGCCCGACAAGACCGCCAATATAGTGATTGTATTCATCGTTCTTTCCATTCTCGTGATTGACGAGTATGGTTCCGTCGGTGTTGCTGCACATATCCATCGCAACCGCATAACCGGCAATACCGCCGACGCGAATGGTGTTTCCTTTTGGCGAGTTCTCTAAATTATAGTCGAGTGTGACTGTAGACGGTGCATTCACATTGCCGAGCATACTGGTCGTCGTTTTGCCGACAACACCACCAATGTTGATTTCACGGAGTTTGTCTGAACTGTTGTTAAGGAATTCCCATTCGATTTGCGCAGAAGTATTGCCAACAACCTCGATATTGCTGAACGCACCGACCTCGTGAGATCCGACCAGACCACCGACATTGACGCTGTACGCATTGCCATCATGATATTTCTTTGGCGTTGTTGATCCTGGGATACTTCGAAGCATCACCTTGGATTCTCCCATTACATTCTGTACTGTACCCTTTGTTTTGGATACGAGGGCACCAACGTATAGATCTTTATTATAGTTGTTCGCGTTTGAATCGCTTGAAAACTGTGTATCGGTACAATTCAGCGTAATGGCGAGGTTGATGTTTTTGAAGGTGGGGTTACCGGTCGAAGCGCCGAACAGACCGCATTCGTATGCGTTTTCACTATCTACTTTTTGTGCATCCTGCATAAAGAATCCGGTAATGCGCATATTGTCGCCATCCAGCGTTCCATTAAAGCCCTTTATCGGATTATTTGTGTAATCTGCGAAATCGATAGGCCGTTTGATGAGGAAGATTCTGGAACTATTTTTCATTTTCTCAAAATCTTCTTTTGTAGAAATGTTGACGGCACAGTCTTTGTTCGGATCGCCCGTTTCTGCAATCTTTGTTTCGCCGCACGGACATGCATCCAGCACGTATTTGTAGGGATCGTCATTCGTTGTATCGGCATCATCATCAGGGCATTGATCTGTCTTACAGAAATCGTATTTTCTACATTCGGCATCGGCACAATCTACATAACCGTCGCCGTCGTTATCTGCGTGATCTTTGCAGGCGTCTTCACTGCTTTCGCCGGTTTTGTAGATACCCTGGCAAACCTGGAAATAGCGGCATTC
>CAMKRB010000454.1 GCA_946415045.1 uncultured Myxococcales bacterium | reverse complement strand
GGAAAGATAAGCAGACATGGGCAGATTGACGTCGGCGTCGATTGTATTATCGGCGGGGATGCCCTGTATCTGTTCGACGGCTTCCTGCATGAGTTCGGCGTACATATCGAGACCGACGGCGGCGATGTTGCCGCTTTGTTCGGCACCGAGCAAATTGCCGCAGCCGCGCATTTCGAGGTCGAGATAAGCGATTTCGAGGCCAGACCCGAGTTCGGTGAGGCGTTCGATGGCATTGAGGCGCTCGCGGGCGATATCGGTGAGTTCTTCTTTGGATGTGAGCAGGTAGCAATAGGCGCGTTCGGACGACCGGCCGACGCGGCCGCGAATCTGGTAGAGCTGCGCCAGGCCGAAGCGTTCTGCGTGAGAAACGATCAGGCAATTGGCCGACGGAATGTCGATGCCCGATTCGATAATCGTCGTGCACAGCAGCACGTCGACTTCGTGATGGATAAAGCTGAACATGGCTTTTTCGAGGTCCTGTTCGGCGAGCTGACCATGAGCGACGGCGATGCGCGCCTTGGGCACGAGGCGATGGATGCGGTCGTAGTATTCGGGGAGTTCTTCGACGCGATTGTGCAGGAAATAGACTTGTCCGCCGCGGGCGAGCTCGTTCTGGATGGCCTGAGCGATAAGGGCGTCGGACATTTTGGCGACCATGGTGTGTATCGCGAGGCGGTCGCTTGGGGGCGTTTCGATAACCGACATATCTTTCATGCCGCCCAGGCACATCTGGAACGTGCGCGGAATCGGGGTCGCGGTCATCGTAAGGCAGTCGATATTTTCGGCCATCGCTTTGATTTTTTCTTTGTGACCAACGCCAAACCGGTGCTCTTCGTCGATAATGAGCAAACCAAGCGATTTAAAGATGACGTCTTTGGACAGCAGGCGATGTGTTCCGATGACGATATCGACTTTGCCAACGGCCAGATCGGCCAGAATTTGCTTGATTTCCTTGGGTTTGCGGAAACGATTGAGGGCCGCGATGGTGATGGGATGCCCCTTAAATCGCTCGAGGAAATTTTCGTAGTGCTGCTCTGCAAGAATAGTGGTGGGCACGAGCATGGCAACCTGTTTTCCGTCGAGTACGGCGCGCATGGCAGCTCGCATCGCGACTTCGGTTTTTCCGAATCCAACATCACCGCAAACCAGGCGTTCCATAGGCCGCGGTTTGTGCATATCGTCGAGTACGGCTTCGATGGCCTTGGCCTGATCGGGCGTTTCCTGATAGGGGAATCCGTCCTCAAACGCGAGGAAGTGCGGATCTCGCTCGGAGAAGGCAAAACCCTTGCGGCTCTGGCGTTTTGCATAGAGATCGATGAGATCGATGGCGAGTTTTTTGACGTTCTGGCGGACCTTTTCTTTGGTGCGCTCCCATGCGCCGCCACCGAGTTTGTCGATTCGCGTCGGTTTTTCGGCACCTGCATATTTTTGCACGCTTTTGAGGCGCTGCACCGGGATATAGAGCTTGCCATTTTCGGCATAGAGAATGTGCAGGAAATCGCCGGTAATGCCGCCGGCTGTGAGCGTCACGAGGCCCTGATACTGGCCAATGCCGTGATCGGCATGCACGACGTAATCTCCGGCTTTGAGATCGCGAAACGACGAAAGCGCATGGTGTTCGTCGAGTTTTTTGGCGGCCGGGCGCTTGAGACGCGGGCCAAAGATGTCGGCTTCGCTGATGATCGCGAGCTTTTGTGCGGCCAGGCGGCATCCTGTCGTGAGCGCACCCTGATATATGCGCACGCCATGTGCCGGTGGATTGCGGTCTTCGTCGAGATCGAGCGGACGTGAAGCGATGTCCACCGAAATCGACAACGGCCTCAGCAATGCACGAATGCGCTCCATCATACCGCTGGTGTTGAGCACGAGCGCGATTTCGCCATAGATTTTTTCCCATTCGACCAGATAGTCGGCCAGGAATTTGATGAATTCTTCGGTTTTCTGCGCAGCCAGCTGGCGACGCTGCGAGACCAGATCGGCGTTATCGAGCGAATCAAACCACAGGATATCACCGGGATTGCTGAACATATCAAGCGCCAGACCGGTATAAAACAGCTTGTGCGCCGCGAGTGCACTTTGGAATTCGTCTTTTGAAAGGATGTGGTCTGCGGGCGACGAAACGAGCCTGCGTTCATCTGTGGCCTGCTTGTAATGCTCCGAAAGCAAATCTCGCTGTTTTTGCGATAGCTCAAGGCAAAGACCGGGTTCGAGCCACAGAATCAGGGTATTTTCGGGGATATAATCGAACAGCGAGTCAAGGGATGGATAATAAGCCGGCATGACCGCCTGAATGCCCCAGAACAGGACGCGTTCTTCGATTTGTTCGCGATTTTTGCGCAGCACCTGCGACGGCACTTCGAGTGCATCCGCCCAGGCACTCATTTTTTCAACGGCATGCTCGATATTTTCCGAAGCCATGACGATTTCGGAAGCCGGGATAATCACGGCATCTGCGCGTTTTTCGATCGTCTTTTGCGAGTCGGGATCGAAACTGCGGATTTCGTCGATTTCATCGCCAAACCGTTCGATGCGAATCGCAAACGGATGCGCAGGCGAATAGACATCAATGATGCCACCGCGAATCGCAAACGTGCCCGGCGTATCGACTTCGGGAGCCTGGGTATACCCCATCTGCAGCAATTTCGCCTTAAACTCGGTTTCGTCGAGTTCAGTATGCGAACGCAGCAAAATCGTGTGCTGCTCAAGCACGGCTTTGGGAATGCGGCGTTTAAGCGCGGTCTGAATGCTTGCCATGATGATGCCGGGATTGTCGTGATTGATTCGAAACAATCCCTGCATGATTTCAGCGACCTGGCGTTTGTTTTGCGCCACACCACTATAAATGCCAGCCTGAATCTCCGGGAAAATCACAGCCTTTCGCTCAAACTTTGGAACGAAGAAGCTCAGGTTTTGGGCAAGCTGCGTGATGATATCCTGGCGTGCAGCAAGGATGAGGATGGGACGGTT
>CAMKRB010000453.1 GCA_946415045.1 uncultured Myxococcales bacterium | reverse complement strand
GCCCTGTAGGGGCGCAACATCACAGCCCGGGGTGAGCGCAGCGTAACCCCGGGAGCTACCGCCAGCGCCCTGTAGGGGCGCAACATCACAGCCCGGGGTGAGCGCAGCGTAACCCCGGGAGAGCTACCGCCGGCCCCCCTGCAGGGGGCTGGATAACAGCCTGTGGCAAGCGCAGTGTAACGCTATGTTTACAGTTGCATTCTACGGTGGATGTACTACAGGTATCATTGTCGCGTCCGCCAGGGCGCATTTTCATCACTCGCGGTTCGCCCGCAATACCCCCCAGGAGAAGGTATGGCAGCTAAATTCCTCTATTGCAAACACTGTAAAAATCTGATCGGTATGGTTAAGGATTCGGGCGTTGTGCCTGTTTGCTGCGGCGACCCGATGACGGAGCTCAAGGCAAATACTGAAGAAGCCAGCCACGAAAAACATTTACCGGTCGTGACGGTCGAAAGTACAGATGACGGCATGCGATTGATCGTCGATGTCGGCAGTGCCGCGCATCCCATGACTGCTGCGCATCTTATCGAATGGATCTTTGTCGAAACCGACAAGGGCGGCCATCGCCAGGCACTTAAGGCAGACGACGCGCCAAAAGCGAAATTCCTGATTCCCGAAGGCGAAATGCCCGTGGCCGTTTATGCGTATTGCAATCTGCACGGACTGTGGAAAACCGCGCTGTAATTGCGCAGATATCTCAGAACGGGGCGTTGCGGGGCCGTAACAGTCAATGATTTGGCCCCGCCCCCAAAAAAGCGGCCGCCGTATCCCGCAGCAGAGACGTTTCGTGAAACGGCTCTCTGCGGGATAGGCGGCCCAACAAAAAACACAGACAGAATCAGTCGATTTTCATCGAAACTGTAAATATGGCTCCGCCTTCGGGGTGGTTGTCGACGCTGATGCGCGCGCCGTATTGTTTCGAAAAATCGTGTACAATCGAGAGCCCGAGTCCAAAACCGGGAATCCCCGAGTCGGTCGTTTCGCTGCCGCGTTCGAACGGTTCGAACAGCTTTTTCCTCATTTTGGGTGCGATGCCGGGGCCATGGTCGCGCACGGTGAGCACGCAGCGATCGCCGTCCTGGGCCAGTTTCACCTGGACCAAACCGCTGCCGCCGTGCGTGAGGGCGTTGCGCACAAGGTTTGACGCCATGTTGATGAAATCGTTGCGATCGACGCGCACTTTGGGCACTTCGTCGGCAATGTCGATTTCAAGGCGGTCGGCGTTTTCGGGAATCATCAGATAGGGCTGCAGCGATTTGAGAACCGCTTCGGCAAACTCAATTTTGTCGATGTCTTAACCGCTTTTTCGCATGCGCGCTTCAAGAATCTGTTCGGTCAGCGCTTCGAGCCGCATGATCTCGTCGTCCATGTGATCGATGAGTGCATTCTGTTCGTTTTCATCTTTGAAACGGTGCAGTTTGAGCGTGTCGGCATACATGCGAATCGACGTGAGCGGCGTGCGCAGCTCATGCGAAACCTGCGCGATAAAATTCGCCTGCGACCGGTTATAGCGGTTTTGCTTTACGATAAACACGAGCGCCAGAATCGACCCCGTCATGCCCCATACCGCAAAGACGGTTGTGAGCACCCCCAGCGCGATGTCGCCCCCGGATTTGTTCAGGGCGAGCAGCACGACGCCCGTGCTGAGGTTAGCGATCGACGAAAGCAGCGCGCAAAATGCGATGATCCATGGCACGCTCGAATAGGTTTTTAGCGGTAATGTGCGTTTCATTCAGTTGCAATTCCGGCGCTTTTAAGCAGCAAATCGAAGTTTCCTATGCCCGTGTCGACCACCATGCGAATCGGCGTGTGTTTTTCGTCGTTTGCCAGCCATGCATCGGCCAGGTGATACGACTCGACGGCCACTTTTCGCGCAGGCTCAATGAACACGCCACTCAGCGCACCGCGCGGTGCAAGCGCATCGCTGCGTTCACGCCAAATCTCGACTTTGCGGCACTTGTAAAATCCATTCTCTGTCCACACGTCCTCCTCGCCGCCAACACGAAGTTCGACGCGGTTAATCGTCCAGCCGTCGAATGTAAACGACGTATAGACCTGCCCTTTTTGGAGGTCATAGGTGCGCACGTGATAGACCCAGGCAATCGAATCCATCGTTTCGGGCGGAATGGGGTAGTCGCGCTTGACTACGTTGCCTTTGTGGTGCCGCTCGACCGAGGTAATGTCGTCATCGGGCCAGAACCACACATAATACTCGCGGTCGCGGTCATTCTCGTTCAGATGCTTGTAGCTGTAGATGGTTTCCCATGTATCGGGGTCGATATAAGCCTCGGTCCGGTCATCGACGCGGGCAAACAGCCGGACAATCGACGTGGACGACGCCGACCCGATAATCGGAATATACCGCGTCCCGTCTTCCATCTTCTGCTCATGGCCCACCTGCAGCCTCGCCTCGGCCACCGTTGCCTTGGTCGCCACATGCCGCGCATCAAACATCAGCACTTCGCCAATAAACGGGAAAAGACCGCGTTTCTGGTGCGAAACTGAACTCTGCGGCGCTGCGTCCATCAAATGCGCCTGTTTGGTCGTCGCACATCCCATCCATAAAATGCCGGTCAGAAAAACGACCATTATCAGCCAGAAATGTCTCATGGTTCCCTCGCCCAAATGCTGTCGGTGTTTGATGGTGCCCGGTCTATCGGCTGCGCCGATACGCCCGGGGGCGCGTCTATCGGCTGTCGCCGATACGCCGCGCCTGCCTTTTTATTCGCTCTGATATTCGATCCAGGCTCCCCGCCCGGGGATTTCAGTCTATGCCACAAGATCCAGGCACGTTTCACCCTAAACCTTGCATACGGATTCGAACGATTTGACGAGCTTTTTGACGCGTTCGACGTCGACCGGATTGGAGATGATGCCGTCTTTTTTGAGCGCTGTGCCAACGATTGCGCCCTTGATAAAGCTGGCGTAATTGGCCATGGTTTCGGGTTTGGTCCCCGATCCGAGCAACACGGTTTTTCCGTC
>CAMKRB010000452.1 GCA_946415045.1 uncultured Myxococcales bacterium | reverse complement strand
CACATCCCTTTTTTTTGCAAATACGCCCTCTTGCGCGTGGCTATCGCAAGCGATACGCCACTCTGCCTGTGCTGTTGGCAACAGCATCGCTGCGCGATGACTGCAATGCATGCTCCGCTGTCTATTGCCAATACGCACAGGCTTTTTTTTGTGGTATGATACAAAAGTCTCCACTGCCAGAGGAGATTTTGAGATGGCCAACCGAAGGAGCAGTCATGACCACACTCAGCTGGGAAGAAATCGAAGACCGCGCCGCAAATTTTAAGAAAATCTGGGAAAAACAGAAAGGCGCAGAGCGCCAGCAGGCGCAAAACTTCATCCGCGATTTTCTGTCTGTGTTCGGTATCGAAAATCCCATGGATAACGATGGCGAGTTCGAACACAAATGCCCCAAAGAAGTCGGCGACGACGGATACATCGATTACTTTTTGCCAAAGAAACTCATCGTCGAGATGAAGTCGAAGGGCAGAGACCTCGGCATGGCATTTGAACAGGTCAAAGACTATGTATTCCATCTTCCTGCTGACGAAATGCCCGAACTCGTGTTGGTGTGCGATTTCGACAAATTCGAGCTGTACCATCGCACGACTGCGGAGCATGTCTCGTTCAGACTCAAAGACATTCGCAGGTATGTGCGCCATTTCGCGAATATTGCCGGATATGAGACACAACGCATCTATGATGAACAACTCGAGGTCAACATCCAGGCGGCCGTGAAGATGGCCAAAATTCATGATGCGCTCAAAGAGTTCGGTTATGAGGGACACGAACTTGAGGTCTATCTGGTTCGTTTGCTTTTCTGTATGTTTGCTGAGGACACGGGCATTTTCCCGAAAGATGCCTTTTTGAATTACAACGAAAATTCAAAAGACAATGGTTCAGATTTATCGGAAAGAATCGGCAAATTGTTCGAAGTCCTCGACATGCCACCCGATATTCGCACCAAGCGTACCAAATTGGCGGCAGATTTGTTGCAGTTTGGTTATGTGGATGGCGGCTTGTTCAGTGAGCTGCTCCACACGCCGGATTTCGACGAAAAAATGCGACAAACCCTCATCGACTGTTGCAAATTTGACTGGTCAAAGATATCGCCGGCTATCTTCGGCTCCATGTTCCAGGGCATCATGGACCCCGAAGAACGACGCGAAATTGGCGCGCATTACACAAGCGAAGAGAATATTTTAAAAGTCATCAATCCTTTGTTCATGGATGACCTGTGGGCAGAATTTGAGCGTGTCAAATCAACACCTAAAAAACTCGAAGAATTCCACGAAAAGATTGCAAGTCTTCGCATACTCGATCCTGCCTGCGGGTGTGGTAATTTCCTGATTACAACGTACAAAGAACTGCGCCGCCTTGAGCTCGAAATTATCAAAATGAAATATCCATCCAGGCAAAGACTTCTGGATGTATCGCCATTGATCAAGGTCAGCATTGAACAATTCTATGGCATCGAAATCCTTGAGTTTCCATGCGAAGTTGCTCGAACTGGTATGTGGCTCGTCGAACACTTAATGAATCGTGAAGTCGGCGAGTGGTTCGGCATGGCGTATGCGGATTTGCCGCTGAAAAGGAGTGCGCATATTTATTGTGAGAATGCATTAAGGCGCGATTGGCAAGAGCTTTTGAAAGATGACAAAGAGTATTCGGTAGATTTAAAATTTAATTATATTATTGGTAATCCACCTTTTGTAGGGTATGGATTTCAAAAGAAACAAAATGATTTGCAGACGACCACGCAAAGCGATGATATGCAACATGTCTATGTCGATGAGACCGGCAAACCATATCCATCTTCTGGAAAAATTGACTATGTCGCAGCATGGTTCTTCAAAGCCTCTCAGCTTTGTGAGAATTCACGAACAAAAGCAGGGTTTGTATCTACCAACTCCATCACACAAGGCGATCAGGTTGCTCCCGTATGGAAACCATTGATCGAAAGATTTCATATCCATATTGATTTTGCCTATCGGACATTTAAATGGTCGAACGAAGGTATAAAAAAAGCAGCCGTCCATTGTGTTATTATAGGATTCTCTGGTTCAAAAAACATCAAAACAAAGCGAGTTATTTTTGATAACAATCAGAAAATATCGGTAACGAAGATTAATCCATATCTTGTTGAAGCGGATGATATTGTGATTGAACGCAGAAAAACATCTTTGTGCCATCAAATTGAAATGGAGACCGGTAATCGCCCTGCGGATGGCGGCCATCTTATTATTGAAGCCGATGACTACGAGGATTTTATTAATAAGGAACCTAGTTCAATTAAATACATCAAACGTTTAACCGGCTCTGATGAATATATTAATAACATTAAACGCTATTGCTTGTGGCTTGTAGGTGTAAAACCATCCGAACTGCGCCAAATGCCGGAAGTCATGAAAAGAATCGATGCCTGTCGGAACGATAGGTTAAAAGGTGCACCGGACAGACAAAAACTCGCTGAGACGCCCACGCTTTTCAGAGAGACAAAGAACCCAGAAAGCTATATTCTTATACCTCGTGTTTCTTCTGAAAAACGCAAATATATTCCCATGGGGTTTCTTGATGACTCTATCATACCAACAGATGCGGCGACAATCATTCCCAACGCAACACTGTATCACTTCGGCATTCTCACGTCATCGGTACACATGGCATGGATGCGCGCTGTGTGTGGACGTTTAAAAAGTGATTATCGCTATAGCAAAGACATCGTTTACAACAACTTCCCGTGGCCAGATTTGACTGGGAAGTGGGGAGTGGGAAGTGGGAAGATCAAACCCAATGAAACGCCTGATCTTTATAAAAAGCGTATGGAAGCGAGGATCAGCCTGTGCTCAGAAGAGATATTGCACATAAGGGATAGCTATCCCGAGAGTTCGTTGGCTGATTTGTATGATCCATTGACCATGCCCCCAGACCTTCTCAAAACTCACAAGGCGCTCGACAAAGCCGTGATGGAACTCTATGGCTATTCATCAGATATGAGCGAGCCGGAAATTGTGGCAGATTTGATGGTGC
>CAMKRB010000451.1 GCA_946415045.1 uncultured Myxococcales bacterium | reverse complement strand
GAACAACGCCCCTTGCCGCCTGCGGCGCGTAGCCGCGCAAATTATGTGCTTACGGCGTAAGCCGTCAAAAAGAGCATACGGGGCTGAACTGTTACCCAAATCCCCCCTGCTGCACTCCAACACACTCAAATCCACAGTAATCCACATCCATCCGTACATCACACGCATAATCCCCGGGAATCCGCGTGATGATCAAATCGGTCAGCTTAGGCCACAAAGCTTCATACAGCTGCTTTCCGCCGCACACATAAACGACATCACTCTGCGCAAATCCCCATTCGACGAGCGCAGCAACATCAGCCGAAGCAAAAAAAGGCTCACCAAACGCATGCGAATCGAATTGTTCTGGGCATCGCGTCCACACGGCACAAGGTCGTCCCACAAGCGGCCTCCCGCCCCAAGATTCGAAAGTTCTTCGGCCCACAATCAGCGGATACCCCATCGTCTGCGCCTTAAAAAACGCACGATCTTCGGGACAATCCCAGGGAATACGGCCATCTTTCCCAATTCCGCCGGCTTCATCCATCGCCGCAATCATGACTAAATGCCTGCCAGGCCGCAAACTCATTGTATGCATACACCAACCGTTGTTCTCCCTCATCCATATCCCGCACATAAAGCGGCAGACATCTAAAATCCTTTATAAAACACTTTTAAAATATACAGAATCATTTATGATGCGCGCCGTTTTGCGCCTATCTGGTTTAGGCGCTTTTCTCTTTTTTATGGACAGAATCATGGCAAAAACAATCATGGTGGCGCTCGGCGGCAACGCAATCAAAGCCGCAGATGACAAGGGAACTGCAGAAGAACAACTCGCCAACGTCTACAAAACGAGCCGCGAACTCGTCAAACTCATCAAAGCCGGTTACAAACTCGTCATCACACACGGCAACGGCCCGCAGGTCGGCAATCTCCTCATCCAGCAGGAAGAAGGCAAATCGATGGTTCCCGACATGCCGCTCGACGTCGTCGGCGCCATGACCCAGGGACAGCTCGGCTACATGTTTGAACAGGCGCTCGAAAACATCCTCGCCGAAGAAGGCCTGCATATCCCAGTCGTCGCCATCGTCAATCAGGACGTCGTTTCGGCCGACGATCCCGGCTTCAAAGACCCCACCAAGCCCATCGGCCCCTTCTTTACCAAAGCCGAAGCTGAAGCGCTCGCCACAGAAAAACCCGACTGGGTCATCAAACAGGTCAAGCCAGAATCGGTCGAAAAGCGTTTCCGCCGCGTCGTCGCAAGCCCCATCCCCATCGATAACACCGAAATCGACGTCATCCGCAAACTGATTGAATCCGGCTGCATCGTCATCGCCTCAGGCGGCGGCGGCATCCCCGTTGTGCGCGACGAACACGGGCTCCACGGCACCGCAGCCGTCATCGACAAAGACCTCGCCGGCGCCAAACTCGCCGAACTCATCAACGCCGACATTTTCCTCATTCTCACCGACGTCGATCACGCCAAACTCAACTACGGCAAACCCGACGAGAAAAACGTCGAACAAGTCAGCCTCGACGAAATCAGGAAACTCGCGGCCGGCGGTGACTTCCTCAAAGGCTCGATGGGGCCAAAAGTCAACGCCTGCATCAAATTCGTCGAAAACGGCGGCAACCGCGCCATCATTACATCGCTCGACCGCGCCTGTGACGCTATCACCAGCGGTTTCGGTACGCAAATCGTGCGCTAATTATTTTGGCTTTGTTTAACGATCGTGGATATGAAAAAGTAAGTTGTCTGTTTTGCGGCCACGAGCGATAAGTCATGAGCCTCGAGTGCTCATTGGCCAACTCGACGCTCGATGCTCGGCACTCTTTGCCAGTATCTCACTCGTATCGGGGTAACGCTATATCCACACTGGTTGAACATAGACATTTTTTTTGAAAGAGACGTTCCCCGGAACGTCTCTTTCCCTGTTCGATCTGGCTGGTGCCAGCCATTTAAAATGAATCGATTGTCGTGGACATAGATAATACCACCGGCACATACAGCAAACGATGCGCGTATCACAGGCATACCGCACCGATCCCCCTTGTGGTTTTTGCCCCCGGCAGACATTCCGGCCAAAATACTTCAAACCAAAATTTGCATTCGATGCACGCTTTTGCTACAAAGCTTTTTGCGACAAGATAAAAAAATATACCTGTAGAAATGCAGGATGTTCTTGTTTGTCATTTATTTTTCTGCGTGTTCTCAAATGTTTCGAGACCGTAATTCACCTATGTAAGGAGATGTATGCGATTACCCCCCCCTAAACACTTGTTCAGTATTTCTATTCTTTGTGCGCTTTTAGGTTTAGCCGGATGCGATGAGGATGATGTTTCCACGGTTCCGGAAAACAATACGCCAGCCAGTCTTGACGAAAACGGCTGCATTTCTTTTGAGGATGCCGGTATCCGCGAATATGCCCTGACCATGTGGGACAAAAACCACGACTCTTGTATAGATGCGGACGAAGCAGATGCCGTCACCGAAATTATGAAACTGGCATTCAAAGAGAACGCCAAAATCCAGAATCTGAATGACCTCAACAACTTCAAAAACCTGACTGAAATTGGCGAAAGTGCCTTCACCGGATGCGTGAACCTCAAGTCGGTCAAGCTTGATCACGTCACGGCTATCCAAAATAATGCTTTCGAAAATTGCGAGGCTATCGAAAGTGTGGAACTGTCCGCTGTTACAAAGCTGAATGCCGAAGTGTTTAAGAGCAACGGAAAACTCAAGAGTGCAAAACTGCCCAAAGTGACGATCATCGGCGAAAACGCTTTTGAAGACTGCCAGGAGCTTGCCACCCTGGAAGCTCCCGCAGTTACAGAACTCGAAGAATCCGCGTTGGAAGATACTGCGCTCAAACAGATTAACATGCCTGATTTGGCCACCGTCGGTTCCAGTGCTTTTAGTCATAGTGCCCTCGAAAGCATCAGCCTGCCAAAACTCACCCAATTAGAGTCTGGAGTATTTTCTGGATGCACCAGCCTCAAAAGCGCCGATCTCCCGAATATCACCGAG
>CAMKRB010000450.1 GCA_946415045.1 uncultured Myxococcales bacterium | reverse complement strand
TAGCAACGCAAACACGAGTAACAAAAATACTATCCAAGGGATGACTGACATTCCACTCTCCTTATTCTGGTGCAGGGACAGATGCCGATAACCGGCATCTTTCAAAATCGCGTGTTATTATCATTTTTATTCAGTTACGTATAGATTCGTTCTGCGGTGTTTTCGCCATTCGTACTGAACGACGAGGGCTGCGCAAATCGTTGAGAGCACGTCAGAAACCGGCAGTGAAAGCCAGACGCCCTGGATGCCCAGATGGGGCGGCAGAATCAGAATGAGGGGCAGCAGAAAAATGAGCTGCCGCGTGAGTGACAAAACCAGCGACTTCATCGGCTGATTGATGCTCGATAAAAAGTTCGAACCAATCACGTTCACACTGATGATACAGAATGCCATGGGTAAGACGCGGAATCCTGTGATGGTGATTTCGGTCAGCTGAATATCGAGTTCTGTTTGCGGATCGACAAAAAAGCGCGTTAAAATCCCAGGGAACAGTTCGCAAACCAGCGTACCTGCTGTGGTTGCGCAGGTCGCGCAAATCAGCGTCAGTTTAAATGCCTGCCACATGCGATCGTATTGTTTCGCGCCATAATTATAGGCGACAATCGGCTGCATCCCCTGCGAAAATCCCAGCACGATCATAAAAAAGAGCATCACGACGCGGTTCACGATCGAATAGGCACCGACATGCAAATCGCCGCCATATTCCAGCAGAGCGCCGTTGAGCACAATCACGATTAAGCATGCCACGGCATTGGTGCAGAAATTCGGTGATCCAAGAAAAAACGACCGTTTAATGATCTCGCGATCCAGGTGGAATTTGTCTTTTTCGATATAGACCGTGCGATTGTGATCCATGAATAACCGGAACTGGACACAGCAACAGACGATCTGCGCAATCACCGTGGCAAGGGCTGCGCCGCGTATGCCAAAATCCAATGCAAAAATCAGCAATGGAGCCAACACCAGATTGATCCCTACCGATAAAAACGTCAGATTCATTGCGGTTGTGGGGTAACCGCTCACGCGCAGAATGGCGTTTAGCCCAAGAAACATGTGCGCAAACACATTGCCTGCCAGAATGATTTGCATGTATTCGTGCGCCGGCTGCAGTGTATTTTCGCTCGCTCCAAAAAACTCGAGAATCGGATCCAACCAGACAAGCCCGACGACCGAAAACAGCGTGCCCATGATGAGATTGAGAATGATGAGGTTGCACAAAACCTGGCGTGCGCGTTCATATTTTTTTTCGCCAAGGTACATGGCACATATCACGCTTGCGCCAACGCCGACCAGCGATCCGAATGCTGCACCAAGATTCATAAACGGCATCGCCAGACCTACGGCTGAAATGCTGTATGCCCCAAGACGCGAGATAAAGATCCCCGCAATGATGTTATATGCAGAGCTTGCGACCATCGCCGCAATTGCCGGAAGCGCAAACATCGGCAGCAGTTTGCCGACCCTTTCACGCCCGAGCATCAGAGCTCTCTCTTCGTTAGTTTCTGCCATCGTTTTTCTTTGGTTAGATTTCGTATTACATGGTAAATAAAGTATTTGTGTATGAGTTGCATCATACACCTACATTATACCACATCCATCCCATCCTTGCATCATGTCGATCGAGTTTACTTCACAAATTGCTTTAGCTCCCGCGAAATCTGATGAAGAGCCACAGTTTCCTGCCACGGCACCGAGACCAGACAATCGCGCAGGATCATCTTCAGATGGCATATCACAATCGCTTTCACCGACAGCTGATGATGAAAAAGTTGCAGAAGCCATCCCAAAGCGGTCGATAACCGAGGAATACCAGATCTTTCGCGAGATCGGTCACGGTGCACAGGGGAGAATCTTCGAAGCACGCCGAATTGCCGACGATACCATCGTCGTCATCAAACAGCTCAATATCGATTCGATCAAGACCTGGAAAGAGTACGAGCTGTTTAACCGTGAAGCCGAAGTGCTAAAATCACTGGATTTCGACGGCGTCGCAAAGTTTTATGATGCCATTGAATGTCTGGATGATGATCCGCCATGTTCCTATATCATTCAGGAATATATCAACGGCGCATCACTCCAAAAGATGCTCAGTGACGGACACAGATTCAGTGTCGAAAATGTCTACGACATTATCATTCAGACCCTGACGATCCTGGACAAGCTGCATCATCACGAACCGCCAATTATCCATCGCGATATCAAGCCATCGAATCTGATGATATCGCCAACCAAAGACAATTCGTTCAAGGTAACCCTGATCGATTTTGGAGCAGTCGCGAATCCCCAGATACAGGGCGGCGGTTCAACCGTTGCGGGAACATTTGGCTATATGCCGCCAGAACAGCTCACCGGAAATCCCGTTCCTGCCAGCGATATCTATGCTGTCGGCGCACTCGCCGTTCAACTCTTCAGCGGCGTTTCTCCGGCAGAAATTCCGGTGAAAGATTTCAGGCTTATCTTCGAGCCACTGATGCAGGACAAGCCGCATCAACTCGTCACGACGCTGCGGCAGATGCTCGAACCCCGTGTCGACGACAGACTTGCCGATATCCCTACGATTATTGAGCGGCTTTGCAGTTATATGCATGGCGATTTCGGCAATTCCCAGAACCAGTCTCACCCCCATGCATATCGTGCAGATTATGAAGAAAAGCTCTCTCTTGTCTATGCCATTGGTGACGCGGGCAATATCAATTTGTGGCAGCAATTGCCGGATGATGAGATCCGAAGCGTGCCGAATACTTACCAAACATTTCTCAAACAGGCGCAAAGAAATCAAAACGTTCTACAGCTTAAACGTGTTGCAAGCGGATTCGCAGCTTCGGTATTCAAGCTGATTGCCTATCTGTTTGCTTTCGCCATTGCCATTGCGGTTTTAACGGGTGGCATTTATCTGGGTATCAAGCTGAGTAAGTATTTGTATGGGCTGCGATATGGGTTGTTGTGTACGCTTGCGCTGATTGCTTGTTGCGCAGGCGGCCTCATCCTGGGAATTTATTTACTCAGAATAATAACTCATCAGGCTAATCGGA